>DASQIG010000522.1:0-2273 GCA_035631735.1 Burkholderiales bacterium
ATGCGCCACGGCTTGACCATGGGCGAGCTCGCGCGCTGGTTCGTGCAGACGCTGCAGCTGGACGTCGAGCTGCAAGTCGTCGCCATCGAGGGCTGGTCCGGCGAAGGCTGGCCGCTTGGCGAGCGCGTATGGATCAACCCGAGCCCGAATGCGCCCAGTGTTGCGATGGCGCGCTGCTATCCCGGCAGCGTGATGCTCGAAGGCACCACGCTGTCCGAGGGACGCGGGACCACGCGCCCGCTCGAGTTGCTCGGCGCGCCTGACATCGACGCTCGCGCGCTCGCACGCGCGATGGCCGAACTTGCGCCGCAATGGCTGCGCGGCTGCGCCTTGCGCGAGTGCTGGTTCGAGCCCACGTTCCACAAGCACGCGGGCAAGCTCTGCGCCGGATTGCAGATCCACGCCGAAGAGCCGCTCTACGAAGCGGCGGCGTTCCGTCCCTGGCGGCTGGTCGCGCTCGCGTTCAAGGCGCTGCGCAAGCTGCAGCCCGGCTATGCGCTGTGGCGCGACTTCGCCTACGAATACGAGCGCGACCGCCTGGCGATCGATCTCATCAACGGCGGCGAGCTCCTGCGCCGCTGGGTCGACGACGCGCAGGCGGCGCCGGCCGATCTCGACGCACAGGCCGGGCCCGACGAGCACTCCTGGCGGGCCGAGCGCGACGCGTTTCTCATTTATCGGTGATACAGTCGCGCGCATGAATCCGATAGTGGAGGGCGCGCTCATCGGTCTTGGCATCGGCGCCGCGCTCGTCGTGTTCGAGTACCTGCTGATCAGTCAGGCAGTAAACGAGCGCGCGAAGAAGCTCAACCGCAGGGCGGTGTTCGACGTCACCGAGCGCCGGCGCATGGCGACCATCACGCGCTTTGCGCTGCTGCTGCCGATCGGCTTCGCCGCCGCGTTCTGGTTCATCTGGGGCTGACATGGCAAAGCAACCACCGGGGCGGCGCCTCGACGACATGAGCGCCGAGGAAGTGAAGCAGTTCTGGCACGGCTTCTGCGAGCGCAAGAAAATCGATCCGTCGATCCGCGCGCGCGGCGACGCCAAGATCGACGAGGATCCCGATTACTGGGCCGACCAGACGATGATGAAGTTGCTGGAAGCGGTTTCGACCTGAACCTGTTGGGAGGTGCTATGAAACGCTTGCTATTGGCAGCGGCGCTGCTCGCGTCCGTCGCGCTCTACGCGCAGCAGCCCGGATTCAGCCGCAAGATGCTGCAGGACCAGAACCTCAGCGTGAGCGATCGCCACGCCGTGCAGGTCGTGGCGGAGTTTCAGCCCGGCGCGTCGGCCGGCAAGCATACGCACCCGGGCGAAGAGCTCGGCTACGTGCTCGAGGGCGCGCTGCAGCTGGAAATTGCGGGCGAAGCGCCGCGTACGGTGAAGGCCGGCGAAGCGTTCTTCGTCCCCGCGGGTGTGGTGCACGACGGCAAGAACGTCGGCTCCGGCCCGGCGAAAGTGCTCGCCACCTACGTTGTCGAGAAAGGCAAGCCCGTCGCCTCGCCGGCGAAGTAGGCACCGCGTCTATTTCCAGTCGTCGTCGTCCGGCGGGAGCGGCGGCACTTTCGGCATCTGGTCCTTGCGGCGCAGCCAGCCGTAGAGAAACATGCCGCCGATTCCGGCCACGACGAGGGCGAGGAACAGCGCCAGCCAGAAGACGCTACTTGCCAAGGCCCATGCGCTTTCCCGCCTCCGTGTAGGCGCGGAGCTTCTCGCGCATGAAGGCGTCCATCTTGTCCATGCCGACGTCGACCAGCTCGAAGCCGCTCTTCGCGGCGAGCTCCTTCATCTCCGGATCGGCGTTGAGCGCCGCCCATAGCTCGGAAAGTCGCTTGCGCGCCTCCGGCGGCGTCGACCTCGGCACACCGATGCCGCGGTAGGCGCCGTCCACCCAGTCGGTGCCGAGCTCGCGGAAGGTCGGCACGTCGGGCAGCAGCGGATGGCGCTTCTCCATTGCCACGGCGAGCGCGCGCACCTTGCCTTTGTTGTTGACGGCGAACGCCGTATAGGACATCGCGCCCTGCACATGGCCGCCGATCACGGCGGTGGTCATGTCGCCCGTGCCCTTGAATGGCACGTAGGTCGTTTTCACCCCGAAGGTGGCATCGAGCCGCTCATGCGCCATGTGGTTCGCCGAGTTGAGGCCCGAGCCGCCGAGCGCGATCTTGCCCGGCTCGGCCTTCGCCGCGCGCACGAAGTCCTGGAACGACTTGATCGGGCTCGACTCCGCGACGACCAGCGCATCGGGCGTGTAATGGAACCAGTACACCGG
>DASQIG010000523.1:0-1685 GCA_035631735.1 Burkholderiales bacterium
TGTCATGACCGAGCAGACGATCCTGGTCGTCGACGATACGCCGGAGAACCTCACTCTGATGCACGGCCTGCTGAGGGACCGCTATCACGTGAAAGTCGCGCCGAACGGCGAGCGCGCGCTGCAGGTCGCCGCCGCGGACCCGCTGCCCGACCTGATCCTGCTCGACGTCGTCATGCCGGGGATGGGGGGCTTCGAGGTCTGCCGCATGCTGAAGGCCAACCCGCGGACGGCGGCCGTGCCGGTGATCTTCCTGACTTCGAAATCCGAGACCGAGGACGAGCAGCAGGGCTTCGATGCGGGGGCGGTGGACTACATCCTGAAGCCTTTCTCGGCGCCGATCGTGCTCGCCCGCATCCGCACGCATCTCAGGCTGAAGGCGGTGGCCGACTTCCTGAAGGACAAGAACGCCTTCCTGAAGAGCGAGGTCCAGCGCCAGACGCGCGAGCTGCAGGTCATCCAGGACGTGACGATCATGGCGATGGCCTCGCTCGCCGAGACGCGCGACAACGAGACGGGAAATCACATTCGGCGCACGCAGCACTATGTGCGCGCCCTGGCACGCAAGCTGAAGAGCCATGCCAAATTCCGCGCCGTGCTCGACGACGAGACGATCGAGGTGCTGTACAAATCGGCGCCCTTGCACGACATCGGCAAGGTCGGCATCCCCGACAGCATCCTGCTCAAGCCGGGGAAGCTCACGCCGCAGGAGTTCGAGGTGATGAAGACGCACACGACCCTCGGGCGCGACGCGATCGCCGCCGCCGAGAAGCTGATCAACGCGCCGAGCAGCTTCCTGCGCCATGCGCGCGAGATCGCGCACTACCATCAGGAGAAGTGGGACGGCAGCGGTTACCCCGAAGGGCGGGCGGGCGACAAAATCCCGGTTTCTGCGCGGCTGATGGCCGTCGCCGACGTCTACGACGCGCTCATTTCGAGGCGCGTGTATAAGCCGCCTTTCCCCCACAGCAAGGCGCTGGAGATCATCAGGGAAGGCCGCGGCAAGCACTTCGATCCCGATATGGTGGATGCCTTCCTGGCCATCGCCGACGAGTTCCAGGCGATCGCGCAGCGCTATGCCGATACGGACGAGGAGCTTGCCAAAGCCATGCCGTCCGCCGCGGTTGGCTAGGAAGCGGCGGCCGCGCAGTTGCGCACCGACGCGGTAAGGCAGGACGCCTAGAGCGCCGCGTCCGGGAAGCTGTCGCAGTCCTGCAAGATCGCGCAGTGCCCACCAAAGACGCGGTCGGCGTTTCGCAGCCGCTTATTCACAGCACATCACAAGTGAGCTATTTTGTCTTAGATCTCTCTCTTTACTTCTCTTAAGTAAGGTGATCAGCTCGCGCCAGCTGCGCGCCGCGCGCGCGCTCGCCGGCCTCGACCAGGCGGCGCTCGCCAAGGCGGCGCGGCTCTCGCTGCCCACCATCCAGCGCATGGAGGCGAGCGACGGCGTGATCCGCGGCAACGTCGAGTCGCTGATGAAGCTGATCGCCGCGCTGGATCGCGCCGGCATCGAGCTGATCAACGAGGGCGCGGTCAGCGAGCCGGGCGGCCGCGGCGTGCGCCTCAAAGCGCCGGCGAACTCGCGCGGGAAGCGCTAGCGGTGCTCGCTGGCCTCCTGACCTGCGTAGCGCTGCTGCTCGCCGCGAGCGTCGCCGGCGTCGGGCTGGCATCGCGGCGCGAGGCGA
>DASQIG010000524.1:0-3333 GCA_035631735.1 Burkholderiales bacterium
TCCACTTCGGCGACCTCGCGCCACGTGGCGGAGCTCGAAGCCCATCTGCAGACGCGGCTTCTCAACCGCACCACCCGCCGGGTAAGCCTGACGGAAAGCGGGCGCGCATTTTACGAGCGCTCTGTGCAGCTCCTTGCCGACCTCGCGGAGGCGGAGGAAGAGGCCTCCAGCGCCGCGGTCGTGCCGCGCGGCACGATCCGTCTCACCACGGCGGTGAATTTCGGCGTGCGGCACGTGGCGCCGGCGATCGCCGCATTCCTCGAGCGGCATCGCGAGGTGCGCTTCGACGTGTCGCTCTCCGACCGGGTGGTCGACCTGGTGGAGGAGGGTTTCGATCTCGCGATTCGCATCGGGGCGCCCGGGGCGGACAATCTCGTGGCGCGCAAGCTCGCCGAAACGCGGCTCGTGCCCTGCGCCTCGCCTCGGTATCTGGCGAGCCACGGCGCGCCGAAGACGCCCGAAGAGCTCGCCGGCCACAACTGCTTGACTTATGAATACGTGAGCCCGCGCCATGTCTGGCGCTTTCGCGATCGTGCAGGCGCCGAGCGCGCGGTGCGCGTGAGCGGACGGCTGCATTCGAACAATGGCGATCTTCTCGCCGAGTTGGCCGCCGAGGGCGCGGGAATCGTGTTCGAGCCGGCATTCATCGTGGGGCCTGAAGTGCGCGCAGGTCGGCTCGTGCCGCTGCTGCAGGAGTTCGTGCCGCCGCCCGTGCCGATCTATGCGCTCTATCCGAGCCGCAAGCACCTGTCGGCGAAGGTGCGGCGCTTCGTCGAGTTCCTTACCGAGCGCTTTGCCGGCGCTGAAGACTGGAGCGCCGCGTGAGATGGCTCGCGGCGGCGCTGTGGCTCGTCGCCAGCCCGGTGCTGGCGCAGGAGCCGCGCTGGCTGCTCGTGGCGCCGCAGCGCGTAGCCGCGGGGCAGCGCTTCGAGGTGATCGTGGTAGCGCCGCCCGGCGAAGCGCTGCCGGACGAGCTCACGCTTCGCGCACAGATCGACATCGTGGAGCTGCTTATCCCGGCGCGCGCGGAAGGCGAAGCGCAGGGTGTACGTCGCCGCTATGCCGCGACCATGCCGTCGCGCGCGGGCGGGCCGGCGACGCTGTCGCTTTCGGGGTATGACTCGAACGCGATCGCGCTGGTGGTGGCGCGCAGCGACACGGTGCAGCGGCTCACGGGCCGGGAGCAGGCGGTGGAGGAGCCGCCGCTGTCGGAAGAGGAGCCGGTGTATTTCGCACTCGGTGCGCACCGGGGTGCGAACGCACGCTTCCAGCTTTCGTTCAAGTACCGCCTGTTCGATCCGGGCAGCGGCTTCGGCGCCGAGCGCCCCTGGCTCGTGGGGTTCTACTTCGGCTACACGCAAACGTCGCTCTGGGATCTCTCGGCCGACTCGAAGCCCTTCCACGACACCGCGTACCGGCCGGCCTTCTTCTGGAAGTGGCAGCGCTTCGACGAGCACACCTGGATCGACGGCGCTCGCATGGGCTTCGAGCACGAGTCGAACGGCCAGGCAGGCACCATCTCGCGCTCGATCAACATGCTGTTCGTGCGGCCGGAATGGCGCTGGAGCGTCGGCCGCGGCGGCAGCTTCGAGTTCACGCCGAAGCTCTACACGTACTTGTCCACGCACGAAAACCCAGACATCGAGCGCTACCGCGGCTACGTCGATTGGCGGCTGCGCCACGACGCGGGCAGCCAGTGGATCACGACCGCGGTCGTGCGTGTGGGCACCGCGCGCAAGGGAAGCCTGCTGCTGGACATGTCGCGCCGCACGCGCGACGTGCGCGTCGGGCCGCTCAGCGGCTACCTGCACCTGCAGTACTTCAACGGCTACGGCGAGAGCATCCTCGACTACAACGTGCGGCGGCCATCGCAGCTGCGGGTAGGACTGGCGATCGTGCCGTGAAAGGCTAGCGGTCTTCCATGCGCGGCGGGCGCCACGCCGCGGGCAGCGGCCCGGGCACGCGCAGCACGCGCAGCATGCGCAGCGCGCCTTCCTTGCGGCCCTCGCCGCTGCGGTAGTAGCCCGGCACGAGAACCGTTTCGTAGAACCCCATGGCGCGATAGAAGCGCCGCGCCGCGTCGTTGCCCGCGCGCAGCTCGAGGTGAATGCTGGCGATGCCGGCGCAGCGCGCCGACTCGAGCAGCCACTCGACCAGGCGCTGGCCGATGCCTGAGCGCCGGTGCGAGGGGCGCACTGCGAGCAGCATCAGATGCGCGCGCTCGTCGCCGAATTCCATGATGGCAAAGCCGTTGATCGCGCCGCGTGCCCCCGGCCCGGATTTCGCGTCGCAGGCCACCACCGCGAGCGTCTCGCGGTCGCGGATCGCGCGCATCATGCGCGAGGCATCGTACTTCCAGCCAAGGCCGGCCTCGATGAAGTCGCGGGACATGAGCGCGATCGCTTGCGCGTCGCGCGGCTCGGCGAGCCGGATGGTGATCGCCCGGGGCGTCATGGCCGCATTGTGCCACGATCCGTCATAGACTTTCGCCGGAAGGGAGAAAACAAAGATGGAGATGGCCGAACCTTACCGCATCGAAGCGATTCCGCTTTTCAGCAGTCTGCCCACCGTCGAGCTTGCTACGCTGAACGACGCCGCGAGCCGCCGGCTCTATCGCGGCGGCGAGACGATCTTTGACCACGGCGAGCTGCCGGAATATCTGTACGTGGTCGAGCAGGGCATCGTCGACATCGTGCTGCCGGCGCAGGGCGGCGAGATCATCGTCGCGACATTCGAGTCGGGCTCGTTCTTCGGCGAGCTCGCCGTGTTCGACCGCGCGGCACGCACCGCTACTGCGCGCGCCGCTGTCGATACGAGCCTGATCTGCATCCCGCTCAGCGCGGTGGCGCAGCTTCTCGACCGCCACGGCGGCGCGGCGCGTCACTTCATGGAGGTGGTGATCCACCGGCTGCGCGGCGCCGACGCCCTGCTCGCCCGCCTGCAGATCAAGAACGTGAACGAGCTGATCGAAGCGCGCATGACCTTCGGCGAGCACGTCGCGGACATGGTGGCGCATTTCGGCGGCTCGTGGCCCTTCATCATCTCGTTCTTCGGTTTTCTCCTGGTGTGGACCGTCGTCAACACCGCGCTCGTGCTGCAGGCGCCGCCCGATCCCTATCCGTACATCTTCCTCAACCTGCTGCTCTCGTGCCTCGCCGCCTTGCAGGCGCCGATCATCATGATGAGCCAGAACCGCCAGGCGGCCAAAGACCGGCTGCAAGCCGACGAGGATTTCCGCGTCAACGTGAAGGCGGAATTCGCCATCCAGCAGCTGCACCGCAAGATCGACGAGCTGCGCGCGGCGCTGCTGCAGCCGCGGCCGCCCAGCTAGAC
>DASQIG010000525.1:0-5051 GCA_035631735.1 Burkholderiales bacterium
ACTTGCGGCCCAAGGCGAACCAGATGGCGTTGCCCAATACCGAGCCGACGACGATGGCGGCGGTGAGCTGCGCGGTCTGCTTCACCACGTCGGACATCGCTGCGCCCGCCACCAGCACGGTCGGCGTAAGCGGCGCCGGCAGCCCCGCCTCGTGGACGAGCGTGTTGAGGAACACGATCCACGCGCCGAACTGATCGAGCAGGCGCACCGGATTACTCGCTTTTCACGGGCGCCGGCGCCGCGATCTCGCCAAGCTTGCGCCGCAGTTCCAGCGGCCCGCAGATGCCGCGCAGCGGCTCGAGCGAGGAGCCCGTGCCGACCACGGTCACGTCACCATAGTTCAGCATGCGGCCGAGCAGCCCCTGGTTGACGTGCAGGCTTTCGACCTTGGCGAGGGTCATTTCGACCGTCGCGCGCGCAATGAAGCCGCGCTTGGCGATGATGCGCCGGTCGGTCAGCACCAGCTCCGAGGTGCCGCGCCGAATGACGGCAACCATGATCACCACGACGCCGATCACCGTCAGCACGGCCGCGATCAGCGGTCCGCGCTGCCAGTCGACGTAGACCGCCGCGGCCGCGCCGATGAGGCACAGGGCACCGGTCAGGTACGACAGCGCGAAGTTCCAGTGCGAGATGGCGGCGCGATGCACGATGCGCTCGCCGGGGGCGAGTACCGATTCGACATACGAGCTCATGGCAGCGAGATGATGTCACTTCTCGCCGAAGAGTTCGATCACCAGCTCGCGCAGCCAGCGGTTGCCCGGATCGGCCTCGAAACGCTCGTGCCAGTGCGCGGCGACGTCGGCAGGCGGGATGGCCACCGGGGGCACAAGCGATTTGAGCCTGCCGCGCCGCTCGAACACGCGCGCTACCCGCGCGGGCAGCGTGCAGAGGAGGTCGGTGCGCTCGAGCACCATCGGCACCACGGTGAAATGCGGCAGGCGAAGCGCGATGCGCCGGGCAAGGCCGGCACGCTCGAGCGCCTCTTCGACGACGCGGTGCCCGCCGCGGTAGGTCACGAGCGCGTGCGAGGCCTCCTGGAACTTGCGCTTGGTGAGCGCCTTGGTCGGATGATCGGCGCGCATCAGGCAAAGATAGGGATCGCGAAACAGCGCCCGGCGACGCACCGGCGGTCCGAGGGCGGGGAGAAAGCCCACCGCGAGATCGAGCGCGCCGGTGGCGAGCGCATCGGCGAGGTCTTCCACGTCCAGCGCCACCGCTTCCAGGCGTACGCCCGGCGCCGCCCGCTGCACGCGCTCGATGAGCGGTGGCAGAAATTCGATCTGCCCGAGATCGGACATGTAGAAGCGAAAGGCGCGCGTCGCGCTCGCCGGGTCGAAGCCCGGCCCGTGCGCGAGCGCGGCTTCCAGCAGCGCCAGCGCCTGGCGCACGGGCTCCGCCAGCTCGCGCGCGAACGGCGTCGCGTCCATCCCGGCCGGCGTGCGCACGAAAAGCGGGTCGCCGAAGAGCCCGCGCAGGCGCGCCAGCGCGTTGGAGACGGCGGGCTGCGTGAGGCCGAGGCCCGCGGCTGCGGCCGTCACGCCGTGCTCGCGCAGCACCGCGTCGAACACGCGCAGCAGGTTCAGATCGACGTCGCGGACATTCATGGCGCTGATTCATATCATGCATGCCATTGATTTGACAAATAGGTCGCCCGGCGCCTAACCTTTCCGGTTCCAGGAGGAGTCCTCGAATGAAAAAAACACTGCTCGTCGCGCTCGGCGCGCTGGTGCCTGCGTTCGCCCTCGCCGAGGAGGTGACGCTGCGCCTGGTGAGCGCGTTTCCGGAGAACCAGTTCTACGTCAAGCGCACGGTCGAGTGGATCGAGAAAGTGAACCAGGAAGGCAAGGGGGTGCTGCACGTCAATTTCATCGGCGGCCCGAAAGCCATCCCGACGTTCGAGGTGGGCAAGGCCGTGCAAAGCGGCGTGGTGGACATCGGCTTCACCACCGGCGCCTTCTACACCAACGTGATGCCCGAGGCGGACTTCCTCAAGCTTTCCGAGACCAGCGCCGCGGAGCAGCGCAAGAACGGCGGCTACGACCTCATCAACAAGATCTGGGCAGAGAAGGCGAACATGCGCTACCTCGCCAAGGTCGTCGAGTTCACGCCGTTCCACCTCTACCTCAACAAGAAGATCGACAAGCCCGACCTCACCGGCCTCAAGATCCGCATCACGCCGGTGTACCGCGACTTCTTCCAGGCGATGGGTGCTTCGGTGATGACCACGGCGCCGGGCGAGGTGTACACGGCGCTCGAGCGCGGCGTGATCGACGGCTACGGCTGGCCGATCCATGCGCTGTTCGACTTGAACTGGCAGGAGAAGACCAGGTACCGCGTCGACCCGGGCTTCTACAACGCCGAGGTGTCGCTCGTCATGAACCTCGACAAGTACAAGTCGCTGCCGGCCAAGCTGCGCAACTATCTCGACCGGCAGGCGCTCGCCTATGAGCAGCACAACGACTTCTGGAAGTCCTACAACGAGAACGAGAAGAAGCGCCAGGCCGAGGCCGGCATCCAGACCATCACCTTCGACGCGGCGACCAGCAAGGCCTACGTGGAGAAGGCGAAGGAAGTGGGCTGGGCCAACGCCATCAAGTCGAGCCCGCAATACGGCGAACAGCTCAAGAAGGTGCTGGCAAAATAATCGCGCGTGCAACGCTTCGAAGCCGTCTATGGCCGGGTGCTCGATGCCCTCGCGCTGATCGCCTGCGCGCTGATCCTGGGCATGACCCTGATGATCTGCGCCGACGTCTTCCTGCGGAACACGCGCGTCCTTCCCGGCCTCGTCGGCCTCGAATGGGCGAACGAGATCTCCGAAGCGATGCTGTTCCTCGTCACGCTGCTCACCGCGCCGTGGCTCCTGCGGCGCGGCCAGCACATCCGCGTCGACATCATCCTGCGCGCCGTGCCGCCGAGGGTGGGGTGGACCTTCGAATGGATCGTCGACCTGCTGGCGCTGGCATGCTGCGCCACCATCGCCTGGTACAGCGGGCGCGCCGCGCTGGCGAGCTTCAAGGCCGGCTCCCTCTCCATCAAGACGCTGATCACGCCGGAGTGGTGGCTGCTCTCGGTGCTGCCGGCGGCGTTCGCGCTCCTCACGCTCGAGATGCTGTTTCGCATGCGGCGCCTTTACCTCGGCCCCCGCGCGCCGCGCGACGACGCGGTCTCCACGGGCTAGCGCGTGTCCTGGCAGGCAGCCGCATGGCTAATGCTCGGCGGATCGACGGTGCTGCTGTTCCTCGGGCTGCCGGTGGCGTTCTCGTTCCTGGTGATCAACCTGCTCGGCGCCTGGCTGTTCCTCGGCGGCGAAGCGGGCCTGGTGCAACTCGCACGCAATTGCATAGGCTCGGTGGCGACCTTCTCGCTCACGCCGATTCCGCTCTTCATCCTGATGGGCGAGGTGCTGTTCCACACCGGGCTGGCGGTGAAGGTGATCGACGGCGTGGAGCGGCTCATCCGGCAGGTGCCGGGGCGCCTCGCCGTAGTCGCGGTGGTCGCCGGCACGGTGTTCTCCGCGATCTCGGGCTCGACCATCGCCACGACCGCGATGCTCGGCAGCCTGATGCTGCCGGTGATGCTCGCGCGCGGCTATCACCCCACGATGGCGACCGGACCGCTGATGGCGATCGGCGCCGTCGACATGCTCATCCCGCCTTCGGCGCTCACGGTACTGCTCGGCAGCCTGTCGGGCATCTCGATCTCGAAGCTCCTGATCGGCGGTGTGGTGCCCGGCCTGATCCTCAGCGTGGCATTCGTCATCTACATCATCGCCCGGGTGAAGCTGAACCCGGCGCTCGCGCCGGCCAGCAGGTTCACGGAGTACCGCGGCTGGGCGAAGCTGCGCCCGTTCTTCCAGTACGTGATTCCACTGGTGTCGATCTTCGTGGTGGTGGTGCTGTCGATGTCGGCCGGCTGGGCGACGCCGACCGAGTCCGCGGCAATCGGCGCGCTCTTCACCATGGTGCTCGCGCTCTGCTATCGCGCGCTGACGCTCAAGAACCTGATGGACTCGTTGCGCGGCACGGCGGCGATCTCCGGGATGATCCTGTTCATCATCGTCGGCGCGACCACCTTCTCGCAGATCCTGTCCTTCTCGGGGGCAAGCAACGGCCTGGTGGAGCTGATCGCCGGGATGGGGCTCTCGCCGCTCGCGGTCATCGCGGCGATGATGCTGCTGCTCATCTTCCTCGGGCTGTTCGTCGAGCAGGTCAGCATGATGATGATCACGCTGCCGATCTACATGCCGCTGGTGGCGAAATACGGCGTCGACCCGGTGTGGTTCGGCGTGATGTTCCTGATCTGCATGCAGCTCGGCCTGCTCCTGCCGCCGCACGGCCTGCTCCTCATGACCATGAAGAGCGTGTCACCGCCGCAGGTGCGCATGGGGCACATTTTCCAGGCGGTGCTGCCTTACATCGTGATGAGCCTCTTGCTCCTCGCGCTCGTGTTCTTCGTTCCGGCGGTCGCCGTCTGGCTGCCTAAGGTGCTCGTGTAATGGAAAGATCCTTCAAGCAGGAAGTGGCGAAGCTCAAGCTCGGCGAAGGCGAGACCTTCCACGGCGAGGCGATCCTCGCGGTGACCAAGGCGCTGCTGCAGTCGGGCGTCTCCTACGTCGGCGGCTACCAGGGCGCGCCGGTGTCGCATGTCATGGACGTGCTGAACGACGCGCGCGACATCCTCGACAGCCTCGGCGTGCACGTCGAGACGAACGCCAACGAGGCGGGCGCCGCCGCGATGCTCGGCGCCTCGATCAACTACCCGATGCGCGGCGCCGTGGCATTCAAATCCACGGTGGGCACGAACGTCGCATCCGACGCGCTCTCCAATCTGGCGTCGGCGGGCGTCAAAGGCGGCGCCCTGCTGGTCCTCGGCGAGGACTATGGCGAAGGGTCCTCCATCATCCAGGAGCGTACCCACGCGTTCGCGATGAAGTCGCAGATCTGGCTGCTCGACCCGCGCCCCAACCTGCCGAAGATCGTGGAGATGGTCGAGAAAGGCTTCGAGCTCTCGGAGGCCTCGAGCACGCCGGTGATGCTCGAGCTGCGCAT
>DASQIG010000526.1:0-3808 GCA_035631735.1 Burkholderiales bacterium
GATGCAGACGTTGAGCCACAGGAACTTCTTGCGCGACTCGGTCTGCTGCACCATCGGCACGCACTGCGCGCTCGAGTAGACGCCGGCGACGATGTCCACCTTCTCCTGGTCGACGAGGCGCGTCATCTCGTTGATCGCGACGTCGACCTTCGACTGCGCGTCGGCGAAGATGGCGTTGATCTTGTAGCCCATCACGCCGCCCTTCTCGTTGAACATGTCGATCGCGGCCTTGGTGCCGATCTGCGCCGGCTCCGAGCCGCCGCCGGCGAACGGGCCGGAGACATCGTAGATGAAGCCGATCTTGATTTCCTTTTGCTGCGCGGCCGCGGCGACCGCGAAGGCGGCAAGCGCGAGCGCGGCCGCCAGTCGGGCGATGTGCATTGGAATCCTCCTCGGGGCGGAGTCTAGCTTATTACGTACTCGATACGGAATTGCGCCGGCGGTGGCCGAGGATGAGGAGCAGCCCGCTCGCGGCGATCGCGGCCATGCCGGCAAGCGCGAGCGCATCGGGAAGCTGGCGGAAGACGATCCAGCCGAGGACGAGCGCGGTGAGGAGCTGCGCGTACATGAACGGCGAGAGCATCGAGCTCGGCGCGTAGTCGTGTGCGCGGATGAGCAGGAAGTGGCCCAGGCCGCCCAGCACGCCGATCAGCACGAACAGCGCGGCGTGCCACGCAGTGGTCGGGAGCATCAACTCGTGCGGAAAGACCAGCGGCACGAGCACGCTGCCGATCAGCGCCGGGTAGAAGAGCGTGGTGAGCGCCGCGTCGCGGCCGGCGAGCCTGCTCGTCATCATCTGATAGAGGGCCATCATCAGGGCGCTCGCGAGCGGCAGCAGCGCGGCGGGCGTAAAGAGCCCGCCGCCCGGGCGCGCGATGAGCAAAACGCCGATGAAGCCGCCGGCGAGCGCAATCCAGGTGCGCCGCTCCACCCGCTCGCCGAGCACCGGGCCGGCGAGCACCGCGATGATGATCGGCGTCATGAAGGCGATCGCAGCGGCCTCGGCGAGCGGCATCAGCCTCAGCGCGCTGAGGAAGACCAGGCTGGATGCGGCCAGCACCACGCCGCGGATCAGCTGCATGCGCAAGCTCGTGGTGCGCAACAGCCCGGCTCCCATGCGCGGGCCGAGCACCAGCGCCATCAGCACCATGTGCACGACGTAGCGCGCCCACACGATCGCCGGCACGGGATAGTGCTGCGCGAGATATTTCGACGTGGTGTCGAGACAGGTGAACGTGCTCACCGCGGCGACCATGAGCGCGATGCCGCGGAGCGCATGCGGATAGCGTGGATTCAAGAGCGCGGATAATAAACGCCCATGGCATCGACCATACGGGCGCTGCGCCCGGCGCGAGGCTGCTACGGTGTGCCGCCGTCGGCTCGCGTGGCGATGTCGTGCAGCTGCGCTATGTCGTCGAGCTGCTGCAGATCGATTACCGCGACGTCATCATGTTCGGCGGGTACAACGTCATCGACGGCAAGCTGACGCACGTGCGAAACCTGAGCGAGCCGCTGAGCTAGTTCGGGCTCCGTCCCCGAACTATGGAAGCGTGTAGGCGGTCTTGACCGTCGTATAGAACTCCGCGGCATAGCGGCCCTGCTCGCGCGGGCCGTAGCTCGAGCCTTTGCGGCCGCCGAAAGGCACGTGGTAATCGACGCCCGCGGTGGGCAGGTTGACCATCACCATGCCGGCCTGCGCATGGCGCTTGAAGTGCGACGCGTACTTGAGCGACGTGGTGCAGATGCCGGACGAAAGGCCCATGTCAGTGTCGTTCGCCCAGGCCAGCGCTTCCTCATAGCTCTTGGCGCGCAGCACGCTCACCACCGGGCCGAAGATCTCCTCGCGGTTGATGCGCATGCCGGGCGTCGTGTCGGTGAAGAGCGCCGGCATCATGTAGAACCCGGGCTGGCCGTCGGGATTCTGCTCCACGCGGTTGCCGCCGTAGGCCAAACGGCCGCCCTCCTTGAGCCCAACGTCCAAGTACTGCAGGTTCTGCGCGAGCTGACGCTCGTCGACGACGGGCCCGATGTCGGTGCCCTTCTTGCGCGCGTCGTCCACCTTGAGCGCCTTCACCTTCTCGACCACCGCCTGCACGAAGCGATCGTGGATGCCGGCGGTAGCGATGACCTTGGACGATGCCGTGCAACGCTGTCCGGTCGAGAAAAAACCACCCTGGACCGCGCATTTCACCGCCGTCTCCAGGCTGGCGTCGTCGAGCACCACCAGCGGGTTCTTGCCGCCCATCTCGAGCTGGAACTTCTTCATGCCGCTGATCGCCGCCTGCGCCACCTTGCGGCCGATCGCCTGCGAGCCGGTGAAGCTGATCGCCGCGATGCGCGGATCGGTGAGCAGCGTATCGCCGATCTCCGCGCTCTTGCCCATCACGAGGTTGAAGACGCCCGCCGGCAGGCCGCAGCGGCTGATGATCTCGGCGAGCGCCCAGGCGCTGCCCGGCACGAGCTCTGCCGGCTTGAACACCACGGCGTTCCCATAGCAGAGCGCGGGGGCGATTTTCCACGCCGGGATGGCGATGGGGAAATTCCAGGGCGTGATGATCGCCACCACGCCGAGCGGCTCGCGCGTGATCTCGACGCCGACGCCGGGACGCACCGACTGCACCACTTCGCCGGGAATGCGCAGCGCTTCGCCGGCGAAGAACTTGAAGATGTAGCCCGCACGCACCACCTCGCCGATCGCTTCCGGCAGCGTCTTGCCTTCCTCGCGCGCGAGGAGATCGCCGAGCTCGGCCTTGCGGCTGAGGATCTCGGCGCCGACCGCATCGAGCGCATCGAAGCGCTGCTGCGGCGTGGAGAGCGCCCACGCGGGAAACGCCGCGTGCGCCGCGCCGATCGCATCGCCGGCCTGCTTTTGCGTGGCGCGCGCGTAGCGGCCGATGACGTCGCGCGTGTCGGACGGATTGGTGTTGGCGTATTCGCCGGCGCCCTCGGCCCAGGCGCCGCTGATGAAGTTGCCGTATACCCTGGGTCTGTCCATAGTCTCCTCGGAGGAAGGGCATCATAGCGGCTCCGGAACCGCGATTGCGCACGGGCTGTCCCATCCGCATGCGCCTGGTGAGCATCGTGCTGTATCGTTACGGCCGGGAGGAGAATAATGAAGCCGTTAAGAGACTGGGCGGCGGCAATTGCCGCCGTTTTCGTGTTGAGCGGACCGGCGATGGCCGTCACTTTCGTCTACGTATCGAACGCCGAGGAAGGCGACATCGGCCTGTACCTGATGCAGCCGGATGGATCGCTGCGGGCGGGGCCACGCTTCAAGGCGGACAAGCTGGTGATGCCGATGTCGATCAGCCGCGACAAGCGCTGGCTGGTCGCCGCGGTGCGCACCAAGCCTTATCTCGCCTACACCTACAGCATCCATCGCACGAGCGGCGCGCTGCAGCTGGTGAGCACCGGGCCGCTCGCTGAAAGCTTCCCCTACATCACGTTCGACCGCACCAGCCGCTGGCTCTTCGGCGCCTCCTACGGCGCGAATCTGGTGAGCGTGAATCCGGTGGGCGCCGACGGCCGCATCGGCGAGACGCTGCAGGTCATCCCTACGGCGCGCAACGCGCACGCGATTCATCCGGACCGCACCAATCACTTCGTCTTCGTGCCGCATCTGGGCACCGACCAGGTGTTCCAGTTCCTGTTCGACGAGAACACGGGGCGCTTGAGCGCCAACACGCCGCCGGTGCTCCAGCTCAAGGCCGGCACCGGGCCGCGGCACCTGCAGTTCTCGCGCGACAACCGCTTCATATACCTGCTGAACGAACTGAGCGGCACCGTGACCACCCTTGCGCTCGATGCA
>DASQIG010000527.1:0-2871 GCA_035631735.1 Burkholderiales bacterium
GAGCATTTCGAACGGCGGGTTGTTCAGGCCGACCGTGGATACGGTGCCGCCGATCTCGACCTCGCCGAGCTGCGGATGGCGAAAGCGCTGCCAGCCGCGGAAGATGCGGCCCTGGTTCTTCTCGCGGTCGAACCTGGCGAGCGCGAGCAGGTTCTCGCGCGTGAGCCGGGTGTAGTGCTCGACGAAGGGCTTCCGGCGCTCGATGCCCAGGCGCGCGAAGAGATCCCACAGCTCGCACGCGTAGGCGATCGCGCCGCGCGTGTAGTAGATGAAGTCGGTGAGGTCGCCGTGGATCGGCTTCTCCGGCTCGTAGATGAACTCTTCGTAGCCGCTCACCGTCGGGTAGCCGCCGAGCTTCTCGCCCCATTCCTCGATCTGCCGGTAGATCGCGAGATCGGCCTGGTTCATCTTCTTGTCGGGCGCGTCGCCGAGCGGGCGGATGTAGACGCCGCCGAAGGTGTGCAGATTGAGCCACGAGAAGATGTTCGGATGCGCGGTGGCCCAGTCGATCACCGCGCGCGACTCGGGCTCGCTCGCGCCGTACGGACCGGCACCCACCTGCTCGGGCTCCGGTTTCCAGGCGTACGGAAAATTGCGGTTGAGATCGATGTCGTTGTCGGAGAGGAAATGCGGATCCGGCACGTGCACGCCGTCGTAGTTCTCGATCGTGCCCTCCGGCCACACCTTGTAGAACGGCCCGGCGTCTTCCAGGCGCCGCGGCAGCATCACGCTCGGCAGCTCGCGATCCTCCACGAACTCGCCGGACGGGTCCTGGCGCCGCAGCGACAGCACGACGCCGTTGCCATCCACGTCGCCGGCGACCCAGCGCGGCACGGGCGCGTGCTCGCGCCGGTCGCGCGGATTGGAGCGCACGTAGCGCCCGTCGCGCAGCACCGCCTCCGCGCCATCGGGCGACATGCGCGGCAGCACGTAGAAGAGGATGCCTTTCAGCCGTTCGCGCACATGCGCCGGCAGGTCGTGCCGGTCCTCGCCCCGGTGCAACGCGATCATGTCCTCGGCGATGGCGAGCGCGACGCTCGAGCCGCAAAGCTCCACCGCGTGCATGTTGCCGTCGACCCACGCCGCGGCGCGCCGCCGGTCGGGCTGGCGGCCGATCTCGAGCAGCCAGAGCTCGCGGCCTTCGGCGCTCTTGCCGATGCTCGCGACGCGCACGAAATCCGGATGCGCGCGCGCCCAGTCGTGCACCAGGCGCGTCAGCTCCTCGTAGCGCAGGTACTTCTCGCGGAATGGACTCATCGAGCGAGCGAAAGCAGGCCGATGATGCCGAGCGTGAGGAACGCGATCGCCTCGCCGGCGATCAGGCCGCCGCCGACGAGCGACATGGTGTCCATGTCGGCCGGCTGGAGCTCATCCTTGCGCCCGGCAAAGCGTTGCGCGCACCAGCCCCATACCGAGGAGAACACCCCGCCGACGCCGTACCACAGCGCGGTGGGAAACTCGACGAAGCCGCCGAGGCTGGAAGCGTACGGGCCCGGCAGGATGATCGTGTCGAGCACGAAGTCGGCGGTCTTGGTCGCCGCACTGCGGTCCTTCCACGCCTGGTAGGTGCGGCTTCGTCTCATCGCGACGCGCAGAATCTGGATGACCAGCCCAAGCGCGATGCCGAGCACCATGAGCTTGAGCGTCGTGCTCTCGGCGGAAGCCAGGCCGCGCAGCACGCCGGCGAACTTGTAGGTCATCGCGCTCTGCCAGTTGCCGGTCTTCATCTCCGGGTGCAGGAACGTGTCGACCTTGAGCACCGGGTAGGCGGCGAGAAAGAGTTTCGTGATGACGACCGCGAACACCGCGCCCATGAGGATGCCGATCACCTGGTAGCGGAACTGGATGGTGCGGTTGGTGCCGAGCCGCCAGCCGGTCGAGCGGTCCTGCTGCATGTCGCCGCCGACCACGGTGCTGATGAGGAGGATCGAGCCGGCGATCAGCCCGACCAGCGGGTCGGTGAGCCCCGCGAGCGCCATCACCGTCACGCCGACGACGAACGCCGACGAGATCGGGTTGCTGTCGGAGATGCCGACGCTGATGCCATTCACCAGCACGAAGATCGCGGCGAGCAGCACGCCGAGCACGGCGTAGCCCGCCGGCACCCCCATGCTCGACGAGACCAGCACCACCGCGACCGCCCAGAACAGCACCCAGAGCACGAGCTTGCGCGTGTCGACCTTCTGCCACTCCTGGGGCGCGGCGCTCGGCGCGGCCTGCACCGCGCGATGGCGCTCGAGCGCTTCGCGCACGATCAGCGTGATGTCGACGATCGCCGCGCCGAGGATCATGCCGAGCGTGATGAGGAAGCCCACCTTGCGCCAGGGATCGTGCGGTCCGAGCAGTCCGGTCTCGCGCAACCACGGTGTGAGCGCGAGGCCGATCAAACCCACGACGATGGCGGGCACGCCGATCCTGGCACCGACGATCATGCCGGCGCCGAAGGTGGAGGCCGAGAAGCTGATCGCGCCGAGGAAGGCAACGCCCGCCTTTTCCGCTGCCAGCGTGAGGCCCGCGCCGAGCCCGAGACCGGTGCCGAGGCGCGCGATCGAGCGGCGCAAGAGGCGCACGTCGGTCAGCGCGCGCAGGATGTTCGCCACGGCGAGCCCCGACGGATACTTGAGCTGCATGCGATCGACGACGATCGGCGTATACAGCATGCCGAGGCCGACGCCGAGCATGCCGATGCAGAGGAAGTAGGCGATCAGCTGCCAGGTCGGCGGCTCCGCTAGCCCGAGCCAGATCATCGTCTGGATCAGCACGCCCATCGCCGCCATGCCGGCCACCGAGGCCGCCATCGACTGCATGTAGTTCGCGCCGTGCTTGCCTTCGGCGCCGTAGCCGAGCGTCACCACGCTGCCGAGGATGCCG
>DASQIG010000528.1:0-6162 GCA_035631735.1 Burkholderiales bacterium
TTTTCCCGGGCGCAGACGGCATCGCGCAGGCGAGCGCCGCGCAGAAGACGCAGCTCGATCACGACGGCAAGCCGCTGCAGCACCTGCCGGCGACCTACGACGGCGGCAAGCCGCGCGCCGACCTGCCGACGCAGGGCCTGCCGAACGGCCCGTTCCGCATCGACGCGCCCCCGCTCAACCGCCGCTGGGACGAGCTGCTGCCGAGCCCGATCCACAACTACTACCAGAACCGCGAGCAGATCAATGGCGGCGCGAATAACAAGTTCGTCGCGCTCACCACCGCTGGCGCGTGGACCATGGGCTACTTCGACGGCTCGGGCATGAAGCTCTGGCAATGGGCGCGCGAATACACGCTCGCCGATCACTTCTTCATGGGCGCGTACGGCGGCTCGTACCTCAACCATTTCTGGCTCGTCTGCGCCTGCACGCCACGCTGGGAGGCGGCGCCTGCCGCGCTGCGGGCGCAGGTCGATGGGGAGGGCAATCTGCGCAAGCGGCCCAATTCACCGCCGTCGGTAATGAACGGCCTGGTGCTGCTATTCGACGGTGCGGTGAGCCCGGATGGCTACACCGTGAACACGATGCAGCCGCCGTATCAGCCGAGCGGCGTGCCGCCCGCGGCGGGCGGCAGCCTCGATCTCGCCGATCCGGCCGGAAACCCGCTGCCGCCGCAGCGCGAGAAGACGATCGGCGACACGCTCTCGGCGAAGGGCGTGTCCTGGGCGTGGTACGGCGGCGGCTGGAACGCGGCGCTCGCCGACGGGCGCCGCGACCCGACGGACAAGCGCAGCGTGATCTATTCGCGCGGCCCGGGCGCGCTCGCCTTCCAGCCGCATCATCAGCCCTTCAACTACTTCGCGCGCTTCGCACCGGGCACGCCCGAGCGCGCCGCGTATCTGAGAGACGGCGAAGATTTCCTCGGCGATATCGCCCGGGGCACGCTGCCGCAGGTCGCGTTCTACAAGCCGGTCGGGCGCAACAACCAGCACCCGAGCTACACCGACCTCGCGCAGGGGGACGCGCACATCGACGACGTGCTGAGGCGCCTGCGCGCGAGCCCGCAGTGGTCGCGCATGGTAGTGATCGTGACCTACGACGAGAACGGCGGCTTCTGGGACCATGCGCCGCCGCCCTCGGGACCCGGGTGGAGCGACCGCTGGGGGCCCGGCACGCGCATCCCGGCGCTCATCGTCTCGCCGTTCGCCAAGCGCGGCTACGTCGACGAGACGCCTTACGACACCACGTCGATCATCAAATTCATTACCAGGCGCTTCGCGCTCGAGCCGCTGCCCGGCGTGCGCGACAAGGCGGGCGACCTGACGAACGCGCTCGAGCTCGCGCGCTAGCGCTCGTCGCTACGCGGCGGCAGCTCGAGGCCGTGCGGCAGCTCCTCACGCGGCGCCGGCAGCGGCTCGGTGCTGCGCGGCGGCGCATCCTTGCGCGGCCGGCCGGGTCGGTAGATCACTTTCCAGGGTACGAGCTCGGGTACGGCCGGCGGGGCTTCCAGGAAACGGCAATCCGACTCGCTCGGCACGCTGACCAGCGCGCCGATGCGCTTGCCGTCGAGAAACACGGTGTAGCGCAGCATGTGCGCCGAGCGCGCGATCGGCGTGGCGACGATTTCATACTTGCCGACGTTGAAGCGCCGGCCGGCGACGGTCGGGATCGTCATCCGCGCGCGCCGGACGCACCGGCCGCGTTGCGCCGGCGGCGCGAAGCGAGCAGCTCCCGGCAAAGCGCAGTGATCTCCGTCTCGTTCAGGCGCTCGGCATTCTCGAGCAGCGCGCGCAGCTCGAGCGTGGTGAGCTTGTCGAGCTGCTCGCGGCTCCAGGTGGCGACTCTGCCACGAGGCAGCACGCGTTCTTTCGGCGGTTTGATCATCAAGCGCTCCCTTGTGAGAAAACGACGTCGAATCTCAGGCGAGCTTCAGGTTCGCCGCGCGCGGGCCTTTCGGACTGTCGACGACGTCGAACACGACCTTGTCGTTCTCCTTGAGGCTCTTGAAACCGCTCGACTGGATCGCCGAGAAGTGCACGAACACGTCCTTGCCGCCGTCCTCGGGCGTGATGTAGCCGAAACCCTTCGAATCGTTGAACCACTTGACCGTACCTTTGCTCATGTCTTGCTCCTTGCGGGTGAATGAACGCGTGCGCGCTTGCGCGCCGCGGCGCGAGATATCAAGGAGTGAACAACGGATGAGGAGGTACGACCGCTACGACCCGACCAGCTTTTCGCCGCCTGAGATCCTACGCACCTTTATACAGGGATCAGGCGCGAGCGTCCAATCGGGGTCAGAGCGTGGCACCGGGCTGCGCGAGCGCCTTCTCGGCGAGCTGCAGCACGATCCAGTGGTAGGCCTCGTCCACCGAGTCGGTGCGGAACATGAGCTCGAGGTCCTCGTGCTTGATCATGCCGTGGTGCGCGAGCGCGTCGAAGTCGACGATCTTCCTCCAGTACTCGGTACCGAAGAGCACGATCGGCATCGGCTTTCGCATCTTGCCGGTCTGCACCAGCGTCAACAGCTCGAACAGCTCGTCCATGGTGCCGTAGCCGCCCGGGAAGACGATCACCGCCTTCGCCAGGTAGGCGAACCAGAACTTGCGCATGAAGAAGTAGTGGAAGTGGAACGACAGCTCGCGCGTCACGTAGGGGTTGTCGAACTCGGGCTGCGGGATCGAGATGGTCAGCCCGACGTTCATGCCCTGCGCCTCGGAGGCGCCGCGGTTCGCCGCCTCCATGATGCCGGGCCCGCCGCCGGTGCAGACCACGAAGCGCCGCTCGTCGGAGTTGAGCTCCTTCGACCAGCGCGTGAGCCGCGCGGCGAGCTCGCGCGCCGCCTCGTAGTAGGCGGACATCTGCAGCGCCATGCGCGCGGTCTCGAGGTCGCCGTGGCCGGCCTGCGCCTCGCGCACCAGCCGCTCGGCATCGGCGCGCGAGCGGATGCGCGCCGAGCCCATGAACACCACCGTGTCCTCGACCCGGTGGTAGTCGAAGCGGCTCTTCGGCTCGAGATACTCCGCGAGCATGCGCAGCACGCGCGCGTCCTTGCTGTTGAGGAAGCCGCTGTTGTGATAGGCCTTGGTCGGCCCGCGCGTGGGAGTGGCCATCGCTATTCCGCCTTGGCGCCGGACTGGATCACGACCTTCGCCCATTTGTCCGTTTCCGCCTTGATCACGCTTGCGAAATCCTCCGGCGTGCCCTTGATCGGCCGGCCGCCGAGCTCCGAGAGGCGCTTCAGCATTCCCGGATCGGACAGCGCGCGATTCGTCTCGGCGCTGACCTTGTCGATGATTTCGCGCGGCGTGCCCTTCGGCATGCCGATGCCGAACCATGCCGTCGCTTCGTACCCGCGCACCGTCTCCGCGACCGTCGGCAGATCGGGCATCGACGGCTCGCGCTCGGCGGAGGTCACCGCCAGCGCGCGGATGCGCCCGCCGCGGATATGGCCGGCCGAGGACGGCAGGTTGTCGAAGAGGACATGCACCTGGCCGGCAATCAGGTCCGTGAGCGCGGGGCCGGCGCCCTTGTAAGGCACGTGCAGCATGTCGCACCCGGTCATTGATTTGAACAGCTCGCCGGAGAGATGCACCGACGTGCCGCTGCCGGAAGAGGCCATGTTGACCTTGCCCGGGTTCTTCTTGCAGTAGGCGATGAACTCGGCCACGTTCTTCACTGGCAGCGCGTTCGTGACCTCCATGACGTTCGGCGTGCGGATCAGGCCCGCCACCGGCGCGATGTCGCGGATGAAGTTGAACGTCAGGTTCTTGTACAGCGTGGCGTTGATGCCGTTCGCCGGATTCACCAGCAGCCAGGTGTAGCCGTCGGGCGCGGATCTCACCACGTACTCGACGCCGATGTTGTTGCCACCGCCCGGCTTGTTCTCGATCAGCACCGGCTGGCCGAGGTGCTCGGAGAGCCAGCTCGCCATGATGCGCGCGAGCACATCGGTGGTGCCGGCGGGCGGGTAGGGCACCACCCACTTGATCGGATGCGTCGGGTAATCGGCCGCAACAGCGCCGGCGATGCCAAGGGCGGCGATCATGGCCGCCAGGAACTTGCGTGCGATGCGAAACATGGTCTCCTTCACTGCGTTGAAAGACATTAGCCGTACATCTTCCAGCCGAAGCCCTTGCACTCCGTGCAGACCTGGGTGCCGACCCGGCCGGTGCATTCACAGCCCTCGCAGGCATCCCAGAGGTAGGTGAGCCCGCTCTTGTAGATGCCGGAGCAGCGACGGTTGTTCACGACCTCGTTGCAGCGATGATTGACGTACTCAAGCTGGTTGGAGAGCGCGAGGCAGACGCTGCAGACGGCGAGCGGCTTCGCTTTCTTTTCCGGCCGCAATGCGTTATCGCTTCGGCGCCGGGTGGATGTTGTCCACCCAGTGCACTGCCTCCGGCGGCTCGACCCCCGGGATGTCGAGGTTCACCACCACCGGCTCCTGGCCGCTGCGGCAGAGCACGCACGAGAGCGGCTCGGTGTCGCTTGCGTTGATCTCCTGGTGCGGCACGTACGGCGGCACGTAGATGAAGTCGCCGGGCCCCGCCTCGGCGACGAACTCGAGCTTGTCGCCCCAGCGCATGCGCGCTTTGCCTTTCACCACGTAGATCACGCTCTCGACCGGCCCGTGATGATGCGCGCCGGTCTTCGCCTTGGGGTGGATCACCACGGTGCCGGCCCACAGCTTCTCCGCGCCGGTGCGCGCGTGGGTGATCGCCGCGGCGCGGTTCATGCCGGGCGTCTGCGCCGTATTGATGTCGAGCTCGCTCGATTTGACCACGCGCACGCCGTCGAATTTCCATTTCGGTGCATTTTGCTGCGGGCTGTCGTGCCGGGGCGCCATGACGGTATCTCCTGAGGGCTCGATCATAGGACTGTTTCGCAGCCGCGTTGCTTCCGTTCAGGGCAATGCAATGGCGCGCCGTTAGCATCGGCCCATGGAACGCGAAACGGCGCTGGCGTTCGCGCCGGCAGCGGCCGAGCGGCCGGCGGATCTGTTCGACGCGCTGCTCGTCATCGCCATCTTTGCCGGCATGGGCACGCTCGCCTGGGCGGCGGTGGCGACGCCGCTCCTCGCGCCGCTCTTCGAGATCGCGGGGCGCGGCCACTGGCACCTCTTGTGGCTGCGGCCGGTCGTCATCTGGGTCGGCATGGGCCTCGTGCTGATGCTCGGCCGCACGGTGTTCTGGCTCTGCTACCGGCCGTTCGCGCCGGCCAGCGCTGACGAAGCCCCGGCGCTGACGGTGGTCATCCCCGCCTACAACGAAGGCGCGATGGTCGAGGTTGCGATCCGCTCCGTAGCGGCCGCCGATTACCCGCGCGAGCGGCTCGAGATCATCGCGGTGGACGACGGCAGCACCGACGACACCTGGCGCTACATGGCGCGCGCGGCGCAGCGCTTTCCGGGGCTCGTGACCACGGTGCGCTTCGAGCGCAACCAGGGCAAGCGAGCCGCGCTCGCCGAGGGCTTCCGGCGCGCGCGCGGCGAGATCGTTGTCACGGTGGATTCGGACAGCGAGATCGAGCGCCGGACGCTCGCCGCGATCGCCGGACCGTTCCGCGACCCGCGCATCGGCGCGGTAGCCGGCAAGGTGGCGGTGCATAACCGCCGCGCCGGGCTCATCCCACGCATGCTCCACGTGCGCTTCGTGCTCTCGTTCGACTTCCTGCGCAGCGCGCAATCGTTCTTTCGCACGGTGTATTGCTGCCCCGGCGCGCTCGCGGCCTACCGCATGACGGTCGTGCGGCAGGTGCTGCCGCAGTGGGAGCGCCAGCGCTTTCTCGGCGCGGAATGCACCTACGGCGAGGATCGCGCGATGACCAACTGCATCCTCGCCGCCGGCTACGACACGGTCTACCAGCGCAGCGCCGTGGTGCGCACCCTCGTGCCCGAGACCTATACGCGCCTTTGCCAGATGTACCTGCGCTGGGACCGCAGCTACATCCGCGAGGAGCTGCGCTTCGCGCGCGTGGTCTGGAAGCGCCCGCCGCTGTGGCGCGCGCTCGCCCTGTACGAAAGCGCGGTGACCAACCTGCGCTTTCCGGTTGCCTACCTTTCCATTGCGCTGATGGTGGCCCACGCGCTGCGCGACCCTGCGTCGATCGTGCGCATGCTGCTCGCCATCATGGTGGTGTCGCTCGTCTACGTCCTCTATTACCTGC
>DASQIG010000529.1:0-2181 GCA_035631735.1 Burkholderiales bacterium
AGTCGCTGCCCGGGCGCAGGCGGCCGACGTCATAGCGCTGCAGCTCGGCATACGCGAGGCTGTGGATCGGCACGGCGCGGCTGACCCATTGCCCGTCCGGGCCGCGCGCGAGGTCGGGATTGAGCCCGCGGTCGTGGTGGATGACGACGACGCCGTCGCGCGTCACGCCGACATCGAGCTCGAGCGTGGTCACGCCGAGCTCGAGCGCGCGCGCGAACGATGGCAGCGTGTTCTCCGGCCGGTAGCCGCGCGCCCCGCGGTGGCCCTGCACGTCGATCACAGGATCATCTGCGTCTGCGTGGTGACCGAGAGGAGCTTGCCGCCTTCGTCGGTGATGCGCGTCTCCCAGACCTGCGTGCGCTTGCCCTTGTGGATCGGCGTCGCCACGGCCTGGATCACGCCCGAGCGGCAGCCGGCGATGAAATTGGTCTTCGACTCGAGGGTGGCGGTGCGCTGTCCCTCGGCCAGGTTTGCCACGGTGCCGGCGGCGCCGATGGTGTCGGCGAAGGCCATGAGCGTGCCGCCGTGGACGACGCCGGTCGTGGTGAGCAGCTTTTCGGTGACGGTGAGCCGGGCGACCACGCGGTCAGCGGTGACGTCCACGAATTCGATGCCGAGGTGGGCGACGAGGCCGACGTCCCAGTCGAGCTTCATAGCGCGAGGTCGACGTCGCCGGCGAAGCGCTCGATGCGCAGCTTGGCGGCGAAAGGCTCGCGCTCGCGCGCGAAGCGGGCGTGCAGCGTCTGGTTGGCCATGTATTTTTCGTACGAGGCGCGCGAGTCGATGCCGTAGATGATGGCATGCGCGCTCCAGCCGGTGGCGTCCGGCTCGGCGATACGCAGGCGCCGCGCCCAGAGGAATCCCGGCTGGCGCAGCACTTCGGCGAGATGGCCCGCCTCCAGCCAGCGCATCACCTGCGGCTCGCCGCCCGGCGCGATCCAGAAGCGCACCACGAGAAAGCAGCCCGCGTCTCTCAGCGGCTGGGTACCAGGGTCCATAGCATGACGATGATCAGGGCGAGAAGGAACGCTGCGCTCAGCGCGAGCGACAAGTGTATGCCGATCAGGCTGCCGGCGAGCCCGACGGTGGCGCCGCTGAAGGCGCGCAGGCCGAGCGCCGACATGGCGAACAGACCGATGACGCGTCCGCGCACCGGCGCGGGTGCATGGATCTGCACCAGTGTCTGCGCCATGGCGAAGAACGCGAGCTCGAGGAAGCCCGCCGCGAACAGCAGCGCCAGCGCGAGCCCATACGAGCGGGTCGCGGCGAAGCCGCCGATCGCCAGGCACCAGGCGCCGGCGAGCAGGAACGCGCTGCGCGGCCTGGGCGGCAGCAGCCCGCGGCTCTCGAGCGCGAGGCCGCCGAGCAGCGCGCCCGCCGCGTCGGCGGCGAACAGCATGCTGTAAGTGAGCCCGCCTTCCCCGTGGCCGAAATCGCGCGCGAACTCCGGCATCTGCGCCTGATAGGCGTTGCCGACGATGAAGGAGGCGCCGCCGGCGAGCAGCGTCATCGAGGTGATGACGCGGTTGTGCGCCACCACGCGCCAGGTGGTGACGACGTCGGCAAAGGCGCGCACGCGCCGCTCTGGCGCGATCTGCTTGCGGACGTAGGGCGCTCGCCACAGCCACAGAGTGAACGGCACGTAGATCAGCGCGTTGCAAAGAATGCCCCACGCGGGTCCGAGCGCGAGCAGGATCACGCCGCCGACGGCGGGTCCGAGCAGCAGGCCGAGCCACCGTGCGGTGGCGGTCAGGCGGATGGCGCTGTGCAGCTCCGCATCGTCGACGATGTCGTGGATGAAGACCTGCGCCGCCGGGGCCCACAGCACGCCGGCGAGGCCGTGCACCACGAGCAGCACGCCCGCATGCCACATCTCGAGCGCATCGGCGAGGAACAGCATGCCCCACGCGACCGACACGCCCATGAAGAGCAGCATGCCGAGCTGGATCACGCGCCGCGGGTCGTAGCGGTCGGCGAGCCCGCCGGACCAGATCGAGAACAGCAGGAACGGCACCCAGTGCGAGATCACCGCAAACCCGGCGAGCGCCGGCGAGGCGAACTTCTGGTACATGATCCAGTAGCTGATGACGTGCTCGATCGAGTCGGCCATCATCGCGGACGCCGCGCCGAAGAAGTACGCGCGAAACACCGGCCGGCGCAGGGCCGGGAAGGAAACCGCCG
>DASQIG010000530.1:0-2349 GCA_035631735.1 Burkholderiales bacterium
CGGCCAGAGCAGCCACATGCGGCCCGGCTGCCGCATGCGTCCCGCCGTGATGCCCGCCTGCTCGCCCGTGCCCCAGAAGAAATCGGCGCGCACTGCGCCGCGTATCGCGCCGCCCGTGTCGTGCGCGGCCACGACGCGCACGAGCGGCTGGTCTGACAGCGGATAGGTCGTGACAAGAAACACCGGTGCGCCCAGCGGTATGAATCGCCGGTCTACCGCGATGCTGAATTCAGGCACGAGCGGCACCCCGAGCGCGCCGACCGGCCCGCGCGGATCGGCGGTCTCGCGGAAGAAGACGTAGCTCGGATTGGCTTCGAGCGCGTCCTGCAGCTTCTGAGGGTTCGCCATCGCCCACGCCTTGATGCTCTGCATCGATGCCTGGTCGAGCGTCATCTCGCCGCGCTCGACGAGATAGCGGCCGACCGAGCGATAGGGGTGCCCGTTCTGATCGCCGTACGCAAGTCGCACGCGCTCGCCGTTCTCGAGCTCGAGCTGGCCCGAGCCCTGGATCTGCATGAAGAACAGCTCGATCGGATCCGCCGTCCAGCCGAGCACCGACGCGCGCAGCGCATCGGCGCGCGAATCGCCGAGCGCCGGGGTGCGAGCCATGATCTCGGCGCGGCTGTAATACGGCACTACGCGCCGGCCCTCCAGCCGCCCGCGCAGGCGCACACTGCGCGTGTCGGGCGCGACCGCGGCGAGATCGACGACCAGCAGATCGTCCGGCACGCCGTAGATCGGAAAGCGGTTGAGCGCGCTCGGCGTGCGGCTGCCGCGCACGATCGGCTCGTAATAGCCGGTGACCACGCCGGTGTCGCCCGTCTCGGAACTGACCAGCGCATAGGCCGTGAACGCCGATTCGAAGAACTGCCGCGCGGCCGCCTCGTCGCCGGGCGCGACGGTGGAAGCCGTGGCGCACGCGTTGATCAGCGGCCCGGCGGCGCGCGCGCAGCCCGCCATGAACGCGCGCAGGCTCGGCTCGAGGCTCAGGCGATCCCAGCCCGGCAGCGCGGCAACGCTCCACTCGATGTATTGCGCGCGCTCGGGCGCCGGCTTCGGGGGTGGACAGGGACACGGCTGCTGCGGCACTTCGGCGCAGCCGGCGACCAGTAGAATCAACGCGAGACGCGAGATGTGGGTCGTATATCTCGAAATCGGCGTTGCGCTCGCGATCGCTCTGGCGATCGTGTGGCTCACCTGGCCGCGAAAGCCCAAGTGACTCAGTGCAGCACGCGCGGCACGGAGAGGGTGAACTGCGGGATCGGCGCCTCGAAGCGCGTGCCGTCCTCGGCCACCATCTGGTAGGTGCCGCGCATGGTGCCCACGGGCGTCGCGATCGAGGCGCCGCTCGTGTACTCGTAGCTCTCGCCCGGCTGCAGCAGCGGCTGCGCGCCGACCACGCCGAGGCCGCGCACCTCCTGCACCAGACCCTGCGAGTCGGTGATGACCCAGTGCCGGCTGATGAGCTGCGCGGCGACGCTGCCTTCGTTGCGGATGGTGATGGTGTAGGCGAAGACGTAGCGGCCGTTCGACTCGTCCGACTGGTCGGCGAGATACTGGGTTTGCGCGCTCACCGCGACCTCGTATTGTTTTTGCTCCGCCATGGGCCCATTGTAAACTCGGCCGCAAATGGCATCAGCGCGGGCGTACCGCATCGCTCCCAGCATTCTGTCGGCCGACTTTGCGCGCCTTGGCGACGAAGTGAAGGCGGTGGCGCGCGCCGGCGCCGATCTGATTCACTTCGACGTGATGGACAACCATTACGTCCCGAACCTCACCGTCGGGCCGCTGGTGTGCGCGGCGCTGCGGCCGCATGTCGAGTTGCCGCTCGATGTGCATCTCATGGTGAAGCCGGTCGACGCCCTGATTCCCGAGTTCGCCAAGGCGGGCGCGAACATCATCAGCTTCCATCCCGAAGCGAGCCAGCACGTCGATCGCACCATCTCTCTCATCAAGGAGCAGGGCTGCAAGGCCGGCCTGGTGCTCAATCCGGCAACGCCGCTCGCCTACCTCGACCACACGCTCGAGAAGCTCGATCTGGTGCTGCTGATGTCGGTGAACCCCGGCTTCGGCGGCCAGAAGTTCATCGCCTCGGTGCTGCCGAAGATCAGCGAGGTGCGACGGCGCATCACCGCGAGCGGAAAACCGATCTGGCTCGAAGTCGACGGCGGGGTGAAGACGGACAACATTGCGGAGATCGCCCAGGCCGGCGCCGACACCTTCGTCGCCGGCTCCGCCATCTTCGGCTCGAAGGACTACGCGGCCACCATCCGCGAGATGCGCCAGCGGCTCGGCGTGCTATAGTGGCTGCGCGTGCAGTACCTCCACCTCAAGCACGAACTTCTCTCC
>DASQIG010000531.1:0-1804 GCA_035631735.1 Burkholderiales bacterium
AATGCACCGGCTTGAGGTTGCGCGGATCGGCCGCGTCGAGGATGGTGAGGCCGTTTGAGAACATGTGGCCGACGTAGACATGGCGCCGGTGGACCATCACCTGCACCGCGTCGGGCCGACCGCCCTGGTCGCTGTACGAGATGTGGCGAATGCGCCGGCCGATGCCTTGCGGCGGGACGTCGGCTTCGGTCTGCGCGCGTGCTGCGAATGGCAGGCAGGACATCGTCGCAAAGCCGGCGAGACTGCGCAGATGCTCGCGTCGCGTGCTCATGGCGCTCCCCTCCTCGAAGGAGCGCCCATTCTCGCATCAACTAATGCGCGAGCCCGAAGAGATCGCGCGGATAGGGCTGTACTTCCGGCAGCAGCGTGTACGGCGGCTTGCGGCGCAGCACCGCGGCGCCATCGGCGGCGTAGGCGGCGTTGCGGCGCATGGCGTCGATGTACAGGTTCGCGCCGCCGAAATGGCGCGCGGCGTAATCGTACGCCCGGCCGAGCAGCGCGTTGAGGCGGTGCACGGCGTGCTCATAGAAGGTCGGCGTCCGCGCCACCAGATCGGCGCCGGACGCGAACCTCGGCAGTGGCACGGCGCTGCGCGGCGCGCCCAGCGCACCGAGCACGAACTCGGGATACAGGCGGTCGCGGCATTTCTCGAGATAACAGCGGTCCGACATCTGCGCAATGATGTCCGCGGTACCGAGCAGCTCGCCCAGGCGCCGCGCGAGCCCCGCGCCGATGCGGATCGCTTCGGGACGCCGCTCGTAGCCGGTGAAGTGCAGCAGCGCGCCGCCGAGCTGCGCGAGCGCGTCGGAGAAGCCGAGCTCGCGCACGTACGCGCGCAGGAACGCGGCGCCGCGTGAGACATGCGTAATGGTGTATTCGGCGCCGTAGCGGTGGCGGTGATCGTTGCGCTTGCGCAGATAGCCGAAGTCGTGGAACAGCGCGGCGAGCGCTCCCGCGATGTAGAGCTCGGGGCTTAGCGTCTCCTCGCCGGCGCGGTGACTACCCTGGTAGCCGTCCATCAGGCGCGCCATGGAGAGCGTCACGTCGAGCACGTGCTGGATGTCGTGGTACTCGGTCTCGCACGGCCAGTACGCCGGATCGCCGCCCTGGTAGAGGCGGACCGCGTCGGCGAACGCGCGCTCCAGCGGCTGCGGATCGGCACTCGCAAAGAGCTTGCTGTAGAGGCGGACGACTTCGGCGCCGACGGCCGCTGCATCCGTCGTCCGGATCGATCCTGTTACGTCGTAGCAGTTGCCGCGCATCGCAGGGGGTTTTCGCGTTTCGAGTATAGGGATACGATGCCGCCATCGGGCATGACCTTTTCCACAGGTGACGGACCTTCCCCTGACCGAAGAGGAGAAGGCGCAGATCCGCGAGCGCCTGCACGCCCTCGAGATCGAACACCACGACCTGAATGACGTGATCGGCCGCCTCTGCGCCGATCCGCGCCAGGATCAGCTCCAGCTGCAGCGGCTGAAGAAGCGCAAGCTCCTGCTGAAGGACCAGATCCAGCGCCTGCGCGCGCGCCTGATTCCGGACATCATCGCTTGATAGCGCTGATTCAGCGGGTCAGCAGCGCAGCCGTTCGCATCGACGGCGAGGAGGTCGCCGAGATCGGCAGAGGCGTGCTGGCGCTGATCGGCGTCGAGCGCGGCGATGGCGAAGCCGAAGCGCAGCGTCTTGCCGAGCGCGTGGTCTCCTATCGCATCTTCGCCGACGCGCAGGGCAAGATGAACCTGTCGCTGAAAGACATCGGCGGCGAGCTGCTCGCCGTCCCGCAATTCACGCTCGCCGCGGATACCAA
>DASQIG010000532.1:0-2734 GCA_035631735.1 Burkholderiales bacterium
AGGAAGATTTCGATCGCCTCGTCGGTGTAGGCAATCGCGGTGTGGATGACGCCGAGGCGCGTCCACTCGGCGGCGGTATAGCCGGTCTCTTCCAGAAGCTCGCGCTTCGCGGTCTCGAGGTGCGGCTCGTTCGGCTCGAGCTTGCCGGCGGGCACCTCGATGAACTCGCGTCGATGCGGGTAGCGGAACTGCCGCTCGAGCAGGACGGTAGCGTCGTCGAGGAGCGGCACGACGGCCACCGCGCCGGGATGGCGGATGTACTCGCGCACGCCGTGGCTGCCGTCGGGCAGGCACACCTCGTCGCGGTGCACTTTGAGGAGCTTGCCGTCGTAGACCAGCTCGCCGCTGACGCGGTGTTCGGTGAGATCTTTCACCTAATGACCGGAACTGCCGCCGCGCATATGGCCATCAGCGTCTGCGGCAGCACACCCAGCGCGAGCAGTAGAAGACCGTTCGCCGACAGCACCAGCCGGCCGACCGGCTGCGGCCGGATGCGGCTCTCGCCGCCCGGCTCGTCGAAGTACATGAGCTTCACCACGCGCAGGTAGTAGAAGGCGCCGACGAGCGAAAGCAGCACGGCGGCGACGGCGAGCCACACATGCCCGGCCGCTACCGCGGCCTGGAACACAGCGAGCTTGGCGTAGAACCCGGCCGTCGGCGGGATGCCGGCAAGGGAAAACATGATGATCAGCATCAGGAACGCGTACCACGGATGCACGCGGTTCAGGCCGCGCAGGTCCTCGAGGTTCTCGACTTCGAGGCCGCCGTGCGAGAGGTAGATCAGCATGCCGAAGGCGCCGACCGTCATCACGGTGTAGATCACCATGTAGAAGAGCGCCGCTGCATAGGCGTCGGTCCGGTTGAGCCAGTTGTCCTGAACGTAGCCCGAGAGCAGGCCGAGCAGCATGAAGCCCATGTGCGCGATTGCCGAGTAGGCGAGCATGCGCTTGAGGCTGGACTGGGCGATCGCCGTGATATTGCCCAGGGCGATGGAGAGGATGGCGAGAAGCGCCAGCATCTGCTGCCAGTCGGGCGCGAGCGAGGGCAGCGCGTTGACCAGGATCCGCACCGCCATCGCGAAAGCGGCGACCTTCGGTCCCGAGCTGATGATCAGCGTCACCGGCGTCGGCGCGCCGTGGTACACGTCCGGGATCCACATGTGGAACGGCACCAGGCCGAGCTTGAAGGCGAGGCCCGCGACCATGAATACCAGCCCGAAGACGAGCAGCGTGCGATCCGCCGGGCTGCCGACCTGGCGCGCCGCCTCGCGCGCCACCTCGGTGATGGTGAGCGTGCCGGTGGCGCCGTAGATCATCGACATGCCGTAGAGCAGCAGCCCCGAGGACAGCGCGCCGAGCACGAAGTACTTCATCGCGGCCTCGGTGGAGATCGCCGAATCCCGGTTCAGCGCCACCAGGGCGTAGAGGCAGAGCGACATCAGCTCGAGGCCGAGGAACACCGTCAGGAAGCTCGCCGCGCTGATCAGCACCATCATGCCGAGCAGGGAAAAGAGCAGCAGCGACATGAATTCGCCGCGCAGCATCCCCCGCTCGGCAAGATAGGAGCGCGAGTAGACGAGCGCCGCGGATACCGCGAGATAGCACACCAGCTTCAGCAGGTTGGCGAAATGATCGACGACGAACAGACCGTTGAAGAGATAGAGGTGCGCTCGCGTGCCGAGCTCGACGAACAGCGTCGCCGCCGCGCAGAGGTAGAGCACCACCTGGGCGAACACGGCGCTCGGGCCGCGGCCCTCGTCCTTGACGTACAGGTCGAAGATCATGAGCGCGCAGGCGCCGACCAGCAGCAGCACTTCCGGCAGCGCCGGCAGGTGATCGATGAGCTGCACGAGGTTCATTGCTTGGCCGCGGCCACGTGGTGCAGCAGATCGGTAACCGAGGCGTGCATTACATCGGTAAAGGGCTTCGGGTAGACGCCCATCCAGAGCACCGCGATGGCGAGCGCGCCGAGCACCGTGATCTCGCGGAAGTTGAGGTCGCCGAGCTTGGCGACGTGGTCATTGCCCGCTGCGCCGAAGATGACGCGCTTGTACATCCACAACGTGAAGGCCGCGCCGAGGATGCCGATGGTCGCGGCGGTCAGCGCGATCCAGAAGTTCGCTTTCATGGCGCCCATGATCACCATGAACTCGCCGACGAAGCCGCTGGTGGCCGGCAGGCCCGAGTTCGCCATGGCGAAGACCATCATGAGGGTGGCGAACTTCGGCATGGTGTTCACCACGCCGCCGTAGTCCGCGATCATGCGCGTATGCATGCGGTCGTAGAGCACGCCGACGCACAGGAACATGGCCGCCGAGACGAAGCCGTGCGAGATCATCTGCACCAGGCCGCCTTCGACGCCGAGCGCGTTGAACAGGAAGAAGCCGAGCGTCACGAATCCCATGTGCGAGATCGACGAGTAGGCGATCAGCCGTTTCAGGTCGGTCTGCACCAGCGTGACGAAGCCGATGTAGGCGATGGCGATGAGCGACAGCGCCACCATCATGAAGGCGAGGTAGCGCGAGGCATCGGGCAGGATCGGCAGCGAAAACCGCACGAAGCCGTAGGCGCCGAGCTTGAGGAGGATCGCCGCAAGCACCACCGAGCCGCCGGTGGGCGCCTCGGTGTGCGCGTCCGGCAGCCAGGTGTGCACCGGCCACATCGGCACCTTCACCGCGAAGGCGAACAGGAAGCCGAAGAACAGCGCGATCTGCACGCTGAGCGGGAGCGGCACC
>DASQIG010000533.1:0-2529 GCA_035631735.1 Burkholderiales bacterium
ATAGATGGCGGGCTTGAGGAGCGAGCCCACCGGCCGCGCCGCGTCGAGCGCGCGGTTGTAGCCCCGGTAGCGCGCGTCGCGGCCGCCGACCAGCGCCTGCACTTCACCGCTCTGCGGATCGGTGACGACGATCGCGCCTTCGAGGCCCGGCTCGCCGAAGCGCTTTTCTTTATCGAATTGGGCGAGCCGCTTGGCCAATGCGCGCTCGGCCGCGCCCTGCACGCGAGGATCGAGCGTGGTGAAGATGCGCAGACCCTCGGAGCGCAGGTCGGCTTCGTCGTAATCGCGCCGCAGCTGCCGGTGCACGAGCTGCACGAAAGCCGGGTAGGGCGATGTGCCGCTCGCCGCGCGCGTGGTGATGCCGAGCGGCGCCGCCCGTGCCTGCGCGTATTCCTCGAGATTGAGCGAGCCTTGCTCTTTCGTCTCGCGCAGCACGAGGTTGCGCCGCTCGAGCGCGCGCGCCGCATGCCGGCGCGGATCGTAGACCGCCGGGCCCTTCACCAGGGCAACGAGCACGGCGGCCTCCGCCGGCGTGAGGTACTGGACGTCCTTGCCGAAATAGAACTGTGCGGCGAGACCCACGCCGTGGATCGCGCGGTCGCGGTCCTGGCCGAGGTAGATCTCGTTGAGATAGGTCTCGAGGATCTCCTCCTTGCCGTAGTGGAGCTCCAGCAGCACCGCCATCACGAGCTCGGTGAACTTGCGCGAAAGCGTGCGCTCGGGGGTGAGGAAGAAGTTCTTCACCAGCTGCTGCGTGATGGTGCTGCCGCCCTGGATGCGTTGCGAGCCGAGCGAGAGCACGGCGCGCGCCAGCGCCCGCGGATCGAAGCCGTGGTGGGTGTAGTAGTTGCGGTCCTCGGTAGCGATCAACTCCTTCACCAGGACCGGCGGCACGTCGCGCAGGCGCACGAGCACGCGGTCCTCGTTGCCGGCCGGGTAGATGCCGCCGATCGGCAGCGGCTCGAGGCGCGCGAGCGGCAGCTCGCGCCCCTCGGCGTCCGCAAGCGCGGCGACCGTGCCGCTGTCGAACGTCACGCGCACACGGCGCGCGGGCTGTGGGCCGTCGGCGAAAAGGAACGGCCGCACCGCGATGTCGAGCGCGTTGTCCGCGCGCACGTACCACCCCGGCGCCTCGCGCGGCCCGTAGGCGTAGCCGAGACCGGTGAGCTCGTCCTCGACGTCGAGGCTCGCGATGTGCAGGCCGACGTGCAGCTCGAGCGGCCGCGCGTAGATGCGCGCGGGCAGCGCGAAGCGCCGCCCCTCGAACTCGGACTTCACGCGCAGGTCGAGATAGAGCGTGAACGCGCTCACGCCGAGCAGGGCGACGAGGAACGCGTAGCCGAGAAACCGGAAAATGCGGCGACGGCTGATCAGGAAAATGGGGTCAGCTCAGCAATTACGAAGCGCCTGATGATACCTGCCCGCGAAACAGCCGAGCGCCACGGCCGCACGTCGCCGACAATCGGCCCGCGTTGCCATGGCGCTCGAAAAGCCAAGTCAACCCTTTCCGACGCTGCGTCGTGTCGCAGACGACTTTGGCGTGCACTATGCCGCGAGCGCCGTGGTGGCGGCTCTCTTTGCCACCAGCGGTCCGGTGGCGATCATCCTGTCGGTCGGCGCCCGCGGCGGCCTCAGCGAATCTGATATTGCGTCCTGGATCTTCAGCGCGTTCGTCTTCAACAGCGTCATCTCCGCGGCCTTCACGCTTGCCTATCGGCAGCCGCTCATCTTCCTCTGGAGTATCCCGGGCGCCGTGCTGCTTGGACCGGCGCTCGGCCATCTCAGTTTCCGGGAGGCGGTCGGCGCGTTCGTCGCCACGGGTGCGCTGATGCTGGTTCTCGGCCTTTCGGGCTGGGTGCGCCGCGCGATGCAGGCGGTGCCGATGCCGATCGTGATGGCGATGGTCGCCGGAGTGTTCCTGCGCTTCGGCGTCGACCTGGTGCTCGCGTTCCGCGACGCGCTCTGGATCGCGGCGCCGATGAGCATCGCCTTCTTCGCGCTGAGCGCCGCTCCGCGCCTTGCGCGGGGCGTGCCGCCGCTGATCGCGGCGCTGGCGGTGGGCGCCGTCGCAATTTGGCTGCTCGGCGCCTTCCGGCCGCCGGCGGGCGCGCTCTTCGCGCTTGCGTCGCCGAACTTCTACGCCCCGCAGTTCTCCTGGCGCGCGATGATCGAGCTCGTCGTGCCGCTCGCCATCACCGTGCTGGTGGTGCAGAACGGGCAGGGCATCGCAGTGCTGAGCGCCAGCGGCCATGCTGCGCCGATCAACGCGGTCACCTCCGCCTGCGGCGCCGGCGCGATCATCACCGGCCTGTTCGGCGCGGTCCCGACCTGCCTCACCGGCCCGGTGAACGCGATTCTTGCGGCGGGCGGCGAGCGCGAGCGCCAATACAGCGCCGCGCTATTTTTCTGCCTGTTTGCCGCCGCCTTCGGCCTGATGGCGCCGTTTTTTACCCGGCTTCTGCTCGCTACCCCGCCGGCGTTCATCGCCACGCTCGCCGGCCTCGCGATGCTGCGCATCCTGCAGAGCGC
>DASQIG010000534.1:0-2924 GCA_035631735.1 Burkholderiales bacterium
GTCGAAGGCAAGGCACTGGTCGTCTTCAAGCGCATCATCAAGGAGCGCGAGATCCTCGGCACGGTCTACCTGCGCGCCGAATACCAGCTCTTCGACCGCCTGGTCGGCTACCTCGGCATCGCCGCGATCGTCATCGCGCTCTCGATGGCCGTCGCCTACCTGTTCTCGCTGTGGGTGAATCGCGTGCTGGTGCGTCCGGTGCTCGCGATCACCCGACTCGCCACCGAGGTGAGCGAGAAGCGCGACTACTCATTGCGCGCAGAGAAGCTGACGAACGACGAGATCGGCCTTCTCGCCGAGAGCTTCAACGGCATGCTCGCCGAGATCGAGCACGCCACGCGCGAGCTGCAGGCCTCCAACCGCGAGGCGGCACGCGAAGTCGCGGAGCGCCGGCGCGCCGAGCAGGAGATCCTGCGGCTCAACACCGAGCTCGAATTGCGCGTGCGGGAGCGCACCACCGAGCTGCAGTCGACCAACGCGGAGCTGGAAGCGTTCTGCTATTCGGTGTCGCACGACCTGCGGGCGCCGCTGCGCTCCATCGACGGCTTCAGCCAGGCGCTGCTCGAGGACTTTCCCGCCGACGTGCCCGAGGAAGCGAAGCGCTATCTCGGGCGTATCCGCAGCTCGACGCAGCGCATGGGCCAGCTGATCGAGGATCTGCTCAATCTGTCAAAGGTATCGCGCGGCGAGCTGCAGCGGCGCGAGGTCGATGTCGGCGAGATCGCGCGCCAGGTCGTCGGCGAGCAGCAGCAGCGCGAGCCGCAGCGCAAGGTCGAGGTGTCCGTGTGGGACGGCATGCAGGCGAACGCCGACCCGCGCCTGCTGCGCGCCGCGCTCGACAACCTGATCGGCAACGCCTGGAAGTTCAGCGCCAAGGCCGAGCAGCCGCGCATCGAGGTCGGCCTGCTGCGCGACGGCGCCGAGAGCACGTTCTTCGTGCGCGACAACGGCGCCGGCTTCGACATGCGCTATGCGGACAAGCTGTTCGGCGCCTTCCAGCGCCTGCACTCCGCGGACGAGTACCAGGGCACGGGCATCGGCCTCGCCACCGTGCAGCGCATCGTGCATCGCCACGGCGGTCGCATCTGGGCCGACGCCAAGCCCGGCAAGGGCGCCGTGTTCTTTTTCACCTTGGCAGCCAGGAACGAGGCTGCGCCCGCAGTCAAGAAGGAGGTGGCAGCATGAGCGACCTCAACGATGTAAACATGCTTTTCGTGGAGGACTCGCCGGACGACGTCGAGCTCGCACTGCGCTCGCTCAAGTCCGACGGCATAAAAGCGCAATGGCGCCGGGTCGATTGCGAGCCCGGTTTGCGCGAGGCGCTGGCCGGCGTCAAGCCGCATGCCATCCTCTCCGATTTCTCGATGCCGGGATTCGACGGCCTGCGCGCGTTGCGCATCGCCCGCGAGCTTACGCCGGACGTGCCGTTCATCTTCGTCTCGGGTACGATCGGCGAGGAGCGCGCGATCGAGGCGATCCGCGCCGGCGCCACCGACTACGTGCTCAAGAACAACATGCGGCGCCTCGGCACCGCCGTGAAGCGCGCGCTCGCCGAGGCGGCGGACCGCGAGAGGAGCCACAAGATCGAGGAGGAGCGTGCCCGCCTGGTCGAGATCCTCGAAGCCACCAGCGACTACGTCGCGATGGCGAGCCCCGATGGCGACGTGCTCTACCTGAACGCCGCCTGGCGCAGCGTCGCCGGGGTGGCCGAGCCGTCACTCACCGGCCGGCGCATGACCTCGTTGCACCCACCGGCGACGGTGGAACTGCTGCGCAGCGAGGCGTTGCCGGCGACGGCGCACGCGGGCCTGTGGCAGGGCGAAACGGCCGTGCTGGCCGCGGACGGCACCACGGTGCCGGTGTCGCAGGTGATGATCGCGCACCGCGGCGCGGACGGCGAGATCCGCTTCCACTCCACCATCGCGCGCGACATCCGCGAGCGCAAGGCCTACGAGGCGCGGCTGCAGTACCTGGCGAACTACGACTCGCTTACGGCGCTGCCGAACCGCAGCCTCCTCGGCGACCGCACGTCGCAGGCGATCGCGCACGCGAAGCGCACCGGCCGCAGCTGCGCGCTGGTGGTCGGCAGCGTCGACCGCCTGAAGCTGCTCAACGACAGCTACGGCCATGCCGCCGGCGACGCGCTGCTCAAGGCGATCGGCGAGCGCCTCGCGCAGTCGCTGCGCGGCGGCGACACCGTGGCGCGCGTCGGCGCCGACGTCTTCGCGGTACTCGCGGCGGACGTCACGCGCCCGGATGACGTGCTGCGCATCGCCCGCAGCATCCGCAGGACGATGGCGACGCCCTTCACGCTCGAGGGCCGCGAGATGCACGTCACGCTCAGCATGGGCGCGAGCATGTATCCGCGCGACGGCGAGGATTTCGACCTGCTGCTGCGCAACGCCGATGCGGCGGCGAACCGCGTCAAGGAGGCGGGCGGCAACGCCTTCCAGTTCTACGCCGCCGACATGACGCGCCAGGCGCTCGACCGCATCGAGATCGAGAACGCGCTGCGCTCGGCGCTGGCGCAGAGGCAGCTCGAGCTGCATTACCAGCCGCAGGTCGAGCTCGCGAGCGGCTCCGTCATCGGCCTCGAGGCGCTGATGCGCTGGAAGCATCCGACGCGCGGATTCGTGTCGCCGGCCCTGTTCATCCCGATTGCCGAGGAATCCGAGCTGATCCAGGAGCTCGGGCACTGGGCGCTGATGGAGGCGGTGCAGCGCATGGCGCAATGGCATGCCGCCGGCGCATGGGTGCGCGTCGCGGTGAACGTCTCGGCGCGCCAGTTCCGCCGCGACGACTTCGTGCAGGCCGTCGCGGGCGCGATCAACCTGCACCAGATCGATCCGGAGTCGCTCGAGCTCGAGCTTACCGAGAGCGCCCTGATCGACGACCGCGACCGGGCGCTGCGCGTGATCGAGGAT
>DASQIG010000535.1:0-2408 GCA_035631735.1 Burkholderiales bacterium
GTTCTCGTCACCCGAGAGGTGCGCCATGATGCGCAGCTCGATCTGCGAGTAATCGGCGGACATGATCTTCGCGCCCGGCGGCGCGATGAAACAGGCGCGGATGCGCCGCCCGGCCGGCGTGCGGATCGGGATGTTCTGCAGATTGGGCTCGTTCGAAGCGAGCCGGCCGGTCACTGCGGTCGTCTGCGAATACGTCGTGTGCACGCGCCCGGTCGCGGGGTTGATGCTTTTGGGCAGCTTGTCGGTGTAGGTGGATTTCAGCTTCGACAGCGCGCGGTGTTCGAGGATCAGCCGCGGCAGCGGATGGTCGAGGGCGAGCTCCGCAAGCGAGTCTTCGTCGGTGGACGGCTGGCCCGAGGGCGTCTTCTTCTTCACCGGCAGCTTCTGGCGCTCGAACAGGATCTCCTGGATCTGCTTGGGCGAGCCGAGGTTGAAGGGCTGGCCGGCGGCGTCATAGGCTTTCTGCTCGAGCGCGAGGATCTCTCTTCCGAGCTCCTGGCTCTGTGCCTCGAGCTTTTCGCGGTCGATCAGCACGCCGTGGCGCTCCATCGCGAACAGCACCGGCACCAGCGGCAACTCGATGCGGTCGTAGATGAAGGGCAGCTTTTCGTCGGCGGCGATGCGCGGGTGGAGGATCTCGTGCAGCGCGAGGATGCAATCGGCTTGCTGGGCGGCGAACTCCGTCGCCCGGGAGACGTCGACGGCGGAAAAGGCGATGCGCGAGACGCCCTTGCCGGTGACCTCGTCCAGCGTGAGGGTGGTCCAGCCGCAATGACGCTGCGCGAGCGCGGCGAGCTCGTGGCGCTCGTGCACTTCGAGCACGTAGGACTCGATGATGGTGTCGTGCACGCAGCCCGCAAGCCGGATGCCGTGGTTCGCCAGCAGGTGGCAGTCGAGCTTCGTGTCCTCGGCGACCTTGCGGCAGTCGGCGCGCTGCAGCCACGGCTTGAGCAGGGCGAGCGCCGTGTCCAGCGGCACTTGCGCCGGCGCCGCGGGATATTGGTGCGCGAGCGGCAAATAGACCGCTTCGTCGCCGAGGGCGAGGGCCATGCCGGTGAGCTGCGCTCGCAGCGGGTCCTCGGCGGTGCCGAAGCAGGCGAGGCCCACGAGGGGCGCGGCCTCGATCTTCAGCACGATGTCGCGCAGCTCGTCTTCGGTGAGGATGGTCCGATAGCTGCGCTGCTTCACCGCCGCGGCGGGCGTGGGCGCTGGGGCGAGGGGCGCGTCCTCGACTTCCTTGAGCCAGGTCTTGAAGCCGAAGCGCTCATACTGCGCGCGCTGGCGGGCGGGATCAGGCTTGAACTCGGTAAGCTTCTCGAAGGGCAGCGGAAGCGGCACGTCGCGCCGCACCGTCAGGAGCTCGCGCGCCTTCGGCAGCCAGTCCTTCAGCTTGCGCAGGTTATCGCCGCGCGTGCCCTTTATCTCATCGACCCGCGAAAGCAGGCTATCGAGCGAGCCATATTGCTGCAGCCATTTCGACGCAAATCCGGGGCCGACGCCTTCGACGCCCGGGATGTTGTCGATCTGATCGCCGATCAGGGTCAGATAGTCGACGATGCGCTCGGGCGGCACGCCGAACTTGCGCTTCACGCCCTCCACGTCGAGCTTCTCGTTCGACATCGTGTTGATCCAGAGCGTGCCCTCGTCGACGAGCTGAGTGAGATCCTTGTCGCCCGTGGAGATGACAGTATGCCAGCCGCGCCTGCGCGCTTCCTCGGCGAGCGTGCCGATCACGTCGTCGGCCTCGACGCCTTCGACCGAAAGGAAGGGCCAGCCGAGCGCCCTGACTGCCTCGTACAGCGGCTCGACCTGGCTGCGCAGGTCGTCGGGCATCGCGCTACGCGTCGCCTTGTACTCCGGATAGACGTCGTCGCGGAAGGTCCTGCCCTTGGCATCGAACACCGCGGCCCACGCCTGCGCCTTGTAGTCGGTGGCGAGCTTGCGCAGCATGTTGAGCACGCCGTAGATGGCGCCGGTGGGCTCGCCGGTCTTCGGGCTGCGCAGCTCCGGCAGCGCATGAAAGGCGCGATACAGGTACGACGAGCCGTCGACCAGCAGCAGTGTTTTTTCTGGACTCTCTGCGAGCACGATTACAGGCAAGACTGCGCATTGCGGCATGAAATGCGCGAAGCGTGGAAGCCGTCCAGCATTATAAAATGACCCAATGCGCCGAATGGCGGTGTTCATCTTGATGTGCGCCGCTGGCGCGGTGCTCGCGCAGAACAAGCTCGAGGATTTCCCGGAGCCGCCGCCGCCGCCGCCGATGCCCGAGGCCGACGAGCCAGCGGTGCGCATCCCGGTGCCGGAGCAGGCGAAGGTGGAGGAAATTCGCGACGGCGGGCGAGTGGTGATGCTGAAGGTGACGCCCGCGGGCGGCCACCCGTACTATCTGATCGACACCACCGGCA
>DASQIG010000536.1:0-12280 GCA_035631735.1 Burkholderiales bacterium
GTCGATCCGAAGCAGGTGAAGGTCAACACCATGCTGCTCGGCGGCGGCTTCGGCCGGCGCTTCGCGCCTGACTTCACTATCGCGGCCACGCTGCTCTCCAAGATGTCCGGCAAGCCGGTAAAGGTGGTCTATTCGCGCGAGGACGACATGCGCGCCTACTTCTACCGTCCGGCGTCCGTGACGCGCTTCACCGGCGGCCTCGACGAGAGCGGCAAGCCGGTGTCCTTCACTGCTCGCGTCGCATCGCCATCGATCATGGAAGCCTCCGGCTTCATGAAGCTGCCGCCCGACGGAGTGGACAGCTTCGCGGTAGAAGGCGTGAAGGACGTGCCTTACGACATCCCCAACCTGCGCGTCGAGTACTCGCGGCAGGAGCCGGGTGTGCAGGTGTGGTTCTGGCGCTCGGTCGGCCACTCGCAGAACATCTTCTTCAGCGAAAGCTTCATCGACGAGCTGGCGAACGCCGCGGGCAAGGATCCGTTCGAATTCCGCCGCTCGCTGCTGGGCAAGCAGCCGCGCTATCGCGGCGTGCTCGAGCTCGCCGCCCAGCGCGCCGGGTGGGGCAAAGCGCTGCCGCAGGGCGTGCAGCGCGGCATCGCGGTCGCGCAATCCTTCGGCAGCTACGTCGCCGAGGTGGCCGAAGTCTCCGTGGACCAGGACGGCCGGCCGAAGGTGCATCGTGTCGTTGCCGCGGTCGACTGCGGCGAGGTCGTCAATCCCGAGATCGTGAAGCGGCAGTGCGAAAGCGCGATCGTCTACGGCCTCACCGCCGCGCTCTACGGCAAGATCACGTTCAAGGACGGGCAAGTCGAGCAGGGCAACTTCGACAGCTACCCGATGCTGCGCATGAGCGAGATGCCGAAGGTCGAGGTGTACATCGTGAGCAGCAAGGAGCACGCCACCGGCATGGGTGAGCCCGGCCTGCCGGCGCTGGCACCTGCCGTCACCGCCGCGATCTACAAGGCCACCGGCAAGCGCATCCGCAAGCTGCCGATCGACCCGGAGCTGCTCAAAGCCTAGATAAACTTCTCGAGGCGCTCGCGCACCAGGCGGCCCACCGTCAGCGCGAGTTCCAGGGCGCGGCGCCCCTGGCGACCGTCGACGGGCGCTGCGGTGCCCTTTTCAACCGCTGAAACGAAGGCGGCGGCTTGCTCGGCGAGCGCGTCGCCGCCCTCGTGCGCTTCCTCGGTCTCGGCGATCGCGCCGCCTGCCTCGCGCACGTAGCGCAGCTTGCCGGCCTGCAGATCGGCGGAGACGTAGAGGTCGGGCTGGAAGACGCGCAGCTTGCGCACCGGCGCCCGGCTCACTCGGCTTGCGGACAGGTTCGCGACACAGCCGTTCGCGAACTCGATGCGCGCGTTGGCTATGTCGATCTCACGCGTCAGCACGCGAAAGCCGCACGCGCTGACCGCGACCGGTTCGGCGCGCGCGAGGGCGCAGGCGAGGTCGAGGTCGTGGATCATGAGGTCGAGCACCACATCGACCTCCGCGCCGCGCATCTTGAATCCGGCGAGCCGCTCGGCCTCGACGAACACCGGCCGGTCCATGCGCGCCACGAGCGCGGCAAAGGCCCGGTTGTAGCGCTCGACGTGCCCGGACTGGAGCACGAGCTTGCGTGCCTCGGCGAGCGCGATCAGTTCGTCCGCTTGAGCGAGCGTCGTGGCGATGGGCTTCTCGATGAGCAGATGGAGACCGTGCTGCAGGCAGTCGCGCGCGATCTCGTAGTGCCGGTCGGTCGGCACCGCGATGACCGCGGCGTCGGCTTTGCCGAATAGCGCGCGGTAGTCGGTGAATGCCGCGACGCCGAGCGCCTGCGCGCGCGCGAGATCGGCATCGACGGCGGCGACCAGCTGCACGCCGGGAAGGCGCGCCAGTTTCTGCGCGTGGTAGCGGCCCATGTGGCCCGCACCGATGACCGCGGCTCTCAATAGAACCTCGGCTCGCCTTCGGGGCGTGTCTTGAAGCGCTTGTGCATCCAGTGGTACTGCTCGGGCATCTCGAGCACCCGCTCCTCGATGAACGCCATCATGCGCCGGGCGTCCTTCACTTCATCGCCGCTCGGGAAGCCGGTCCATGCGGGATAGAACTGCGCGACATAGCCGCCTGCCGGCAGCATGCGCGCCACGCACGGCACCACCGCCGCGCCGGTGGTGCGCGCAATATACGACAGCCCGACCGCGGTCGCGGCCGGCACGCCGAAGAACGGCACGAACGTGGTGCCCTTGCGCCCAAAATCCAGATCGGGCAAGTAGTAGAACGGTATCCCGGCATTGATCCAGCGCAGCACTTTGCGCAAGCCCTGCTGGCGCGAGACGACGTTCGGGCGAAAGCGTGTGCGGCCCTTGAAGAGCTGGCGATCAACCACCGGGTCCTTCTGGTGCTGGTAAAGCGATGAAAGCTCGCGGTCGATGGAAAGGCGGATGCCCGCCGCCTCGAGGCCGGCGAAGTGCGGGGCGAGGACGATGACGCGCGAGCCGGCGGCGTCAAGGTACCCCAGCCCCTCGAGGCGCACCATGCGCCTGATGCGCTCGGCCGAGGCCCACCACAGCACCGCGCGATCGATGAAGCCGCGGCAGAAGGCGCGGAACACCGCGCGCGACAGGCGCTCGCGCTGCGCAGCGCTCATGTGAGGGAAGCACTTTTCGAGGTTGATGCGCGTCACGCGGCGGCGCTCGGGGATCAGCCAATAGAGCAGCGCGCCCACCGCGTTGCCGATCCCGGCGATGACGCGCAACGGCAGCCAATGCACCAGCCACATGAGCGCCAGTACCACGCGGCTCATGCGGACGGGGGCTTCGCCCCCCTGGGGGTCTTGTAGCGGTTATAGCCCCACAGGTATTGCTCGGGACAGAGGGCGACGAGCTCCTCCAGCGCGCGATTGAGCCGGCGAGTCGCGCTCTCGCCGAGACGCGCGGGCGCGAACGGCTGCACCAGGATCGAGTAGCCCGCGCCGCGCGGCAGGCGCTTCGCAAAGGCGAGAAAGCAGGCGACGTTGTCGCGCGCCGCGAGCTTCGCCGCGAGCGTCATGGTGTAGGCGGGCCGGCCGAAGAAGTCGCTCCATTCGCCTTCGCCGGCGCCCGGCACCTGGTCGGGCAGGAAGCCCACCGCCTCGCCGCGCTCGAGCGCCTTGAACACTTTGCGCACGCCGCGCAGCTCCGCGGGCACGAGGCGCACGTTCGGCCGCTCGCGCCCGGCGCGCATCAGCGGCTCGAGCCAGGCGAGCTTCGGCCGCCGGTAGAGCACGGTGATCGGGATGCGGCTTGCCGCGTACTGCGCGGCGATCTCGAAGGCCCCCATGTGCGGCGTGAGAAAAAGGATCGCCTTGCCGGCGCGCTGCGCGGCGAGCACCGCATCGTCGCCCTGCACCTGCTTGACGAGCGCCAGCACCTCGCCACGCGCCCGAAACCACAGCGCCGGCAGCTCCATGACGAGCTGGCCTGCCGACGCGATCGCCCGCCGGCGCAGCCGCGGGTCGTCATAGCGCGCGGCGGCGAGGTTCTCGCGCAGATGCCGCCGGTATGTGGGCGACATCCCATAGATGGCCCAGCCGAGGACGCTTCCCAATCGATGCAGCGCCGCGAGCGGCAAAGGCGCGAGCGAGCGCAGCGCGAGCATCGGGAAACTAGGCAAATTTGGTATCCTTGCGGCCTTCTCCAAGGGCGAGCGAAGCGCAATGAGCGATTTTCTTTTCACTTCCGAATCGGTGTCCGAAGGCCATCCGGACAAGGTCGCCGACCAGATCTCCGATGCGGTGCTCGACGCGATTCTAAAGCAGGACAAGACTTCCCGCGTCGCCGCGGAGACGCTGGTGAAGGACAACCTGGTGGTGCTCGCCGGCGAGATCACGACGCACGCCCGCGTCAACTACGATGAGGTCGCCCGCAACACCATCAAGCGCATCGGCTACACCGATCCCGCGATCGGCTTCGATGCCTCGACCTGCACGGTCCTCGTCGCGTATGGCCAGCAGTCGCCCGACATCGCGCGCGGCGTCGACAAGAGCGTCGACCTCGACCAGGGGGCGGGCGACCAGGGTCTCATGTTCGGCTACGCCTGCGACGAGACGCCGAGCCTGATGCCGCTGCCGATCTTCCTTTCGCACCGCCTGGTCGAGCGCCAGGCGGAGCTGCGCCGCAGCGGCCGGCTGCCGTGGCTGCGCCCCGATGCCAAGTCGCAGGTGACCATCCGCTACGTGAACGGCAGGCCGGAGTCGATCGACACCGTAGTGCTCTCGACCCAGCATGCGCCGGGGATCGAGCACCGCAAGCTCTCGGAATCGGTGATCGAGGAAGTGATCAAGCCCGTGCTTCCCAAGAGCATGGTGAAGGGCAAGGTGAACTACCTGGTCAATCCGACCGGCGCCTTCGAAATCGGCGGACCGAAAGGGGACTGCGGCGTCACCGGCCGCAAGATCATCGTCGACACCTACGGCGGCTCCGCGCCGCACGGCGGCGGCGCCTTCTCGGGCAAGGACCCGTCGAAAGTGGACCGCTCCGCCGCCTACGCAGCTCGCTATGTCGCCAAGAACATCGTGGCGGCCGGGCTCGCGTCGAAATGCCTGGTGCAGGTGTCCTACGCCATCGGCGTCGCGCGCCCGACGAGCGTCATGGCGACGACGCAGGGCACCGGCAGGATGTCGGACGATGCGCTGTCGGCGCTCGTCACGAAGCATTTCGATCTCCGGCCGCGCGGCATCATCCAGATGCTGGATCTGCTGCGCCCGATCTACGAGAAGACCGCCGCCTACGGCCACTTCGGCCGCGAAGAGGCCGAGTTCACCTGGGAAGCAACCGACAAGGCGCTCGCACTCAAGCAAGCCGCCTAGCTTTACCGGAGCTATCGATGAAGCCACCCTTCCGTGCCGACCACGTCGGCAGCCTGCTGCGTCCCCGGGACCTGCACGAAGCGCGCGCCAGGAACCGGCGCGGCGAGCTTTCGGATGCCGAGCTCAAGGGCATCCAGGACCAGGACATCCGTGATGTCGTCAAGCTGCAGGAGTCGCTCGGCCTGCAGGCGATCACCGACGGCGAGTTCCGCCGCGACTGGTGGCACATCGACTTCATCCATGGGTTCGACGGCGTTGACCTGACCGTCAACAAGCAGCACACCTTCCACGCGAGCGACGAGCAGCCGCCGATGTTCAAGCTCAGCGGCAAGGTGCGGCGCACGAAGCCGTCGATGCTCGAGCACTTCAAGTTCCTGAAGTCGGTGGTGACCCAGGGCACGCCGAAATTCACCATGCCCTCGCCGGCGATGCTGCACGCGAGGAGCGACCGCGAGGCGCTGAAGCAGGTCTATCGCGACCTCGACGAATTCTGGGCCGACACCACCAAGGCCTATCGCGAGGAGATCGCCGACCTCTACCAGGCCGGCTGCCGCTATCTGCAGATCGACGACACGACGATCGCGATGTGGGGCGACCCCAAGGTGCAGGAGAACTTCCGCAAGCTCGGCGACGATCCGAAGAAGGACGCCGAGATGTACGCCAGGGCGGTGAACCAGGCGATCCGCGACGTACCCGACGACATGACGGTGTGCATCCACACCTGCCGCGGCAACTTCAAGAGCACCTGGCTCGCGAGCGGCGCGTACGCCGATTTCGTCGCCGAGCGCGTGTTCACCGGGCTCGATGTCGACGGCTTCTTCCTCGAGTACGACACCGAGCGCGCCGGGGGCTTCGAGCCGCTGCGCTTCGTGCCCAAGAGCAAGAAAGTGGTGCTCGGGCTGGTGAGCTCGAAGCTGCCGGAGCTGGAGGGCAAGGACCATCTCAAGCGCCGCATCGACGAGGCGGCGAAGTACGTGCCGCTCGCGAACCTGTGCCTCTCGCCGCAATGCGGCTTCTCCAGCACCCATCACGGCAACAACCTCAGCGTCGAGCAGGAACAGGCCAAGCTCAAGCTGTGCATCGAGGTCGCGCGCGAGGTATGGGGCAACAGCTAACCGGGCCGATCGCCGACACCACGGTCTACGACCTGCGGCTCGCGCGCCGCGGGCAGCGGCTGAACCGGATGTGCGCAGCGCTCTGCTCCCCGCAGGAGCGCGACGCATTCAAGCGCGACGAGGAAGCTTTCATCTCGCGTTTCGGCCTCACCGAGGCGGAGAAGCAGCTCATCCGCAAGCGCGACTTCCAGGGGCTGATCGAAGCGGGCACCAACATCTACTTCCTGCTGAAGATCGGCTCGGTCACCGGCACCGGGCTCTACAAGATGGGCGCGCAGATGCGCGGCGAGAGCTATGAGGCGTTCCTCGCCACGCGCAACATCCGCGGCGCGACATAGGAGAGAGGCGTGCTGACATGGGCCGCGTAGTCGGCGGCATCGGGCTGTCGCACGTGCCGTCGATCGGGCCGGTCGTCGATCGCGGCCGCACGCAGGAGCCGGCGTGGAAGCCGCTCTTCGACGCCTATGTGCCCGTGCGGGAGTGGCTCGCCAAAATCAAACCCGACGTGGCCATTGTCGTCTACAACGACCATGGCGCCGATTTCACCTTCGACAAATATCCGACCTTCGCGCTCGGCGTCGCGGAGCGCTACGCGATCGGCGACGAAGGTTTCGGCACCCGCCCGCTGCCCGAAGTGAGCGGCGATGCCGAGCTCTCGACGCATCTCGCGCAGGCGCTGATCTACGAGCACGAGTTCGACCTCACGCTGTGCCAGGAGCTGGCGGTCGAGCATGGGTTCCTCGTGCCGATGAATCTATGCTTCCCACACGGCGCGAACAAGGATGGAAAGGCGGGCTGGCCGGTGCGCGCCATCCCGCTCGCGGTGAACGTGATCCAGCATCCGCTGCCGACGGCCAAGCGTTGCTACCGGCTCGGGCAGGCGTTGCGTCAGGCGGCCGCAAGCTATCCGGCCGACGCGCGCATCGTGGTGATGGGCACCGGCGGCATGTCGCACCAGCTGCAGGGCAAGCGCTTCGGCCACATGAACGAGAAGTTCGACCAGTGGTTCCTCGACCAGCTCGAGGCGGATCCCGAGGGACTGGCCCGCATCACGCACCAGCAGATCATGGAGCACGCCGGGGCGGAGGCGGTCGAGCTCATCATGTGGCTCACGATGCGCGGCGCCGTAGCGCCGCAGGCGCGACGCGTGCACCGGCACTACTACGCGCCGATGACGACCGGCATGGGCCTTATCACCTTCGAGGGCTAGAAGCGCAGTTGCTACACTGCGGCCGCCGATGACGCTGCCGCAATACCGCAACGCGCTGCAGCCGCAAGCCGAGCTGCACGAATACCGCATCGAGCAGGTGCTCGGCGCCGGCGGCTTCGGCACCACCTATCTCGCGCGCGACACGCATCTCGAGAAGCAGGTCGCGCTCAAGGAATACTTTCCCTCGGAGCTCGCGATGCGCGCGGCCGAAGGCACGGTGCAGCCCGCGACCTCGCAGCGCGACGCCGACTATCGCTGGGGCCTCGATCGCTTCCTGCAGGAGGCGCGCACGCTCGCCAAGTTCAATCATCCGAACATCGTGCGCGTGCTGCGCTACTTCGAGGCGCACGGCACCGCGTACATGGTGATGGACTACGAGCGCGGCGAGCCGCTGAAGAACCTGATGGTGCTGAATACGCGCCTGCCGGAAGCAGAGCTCCGCCGGCTCGTAGCGCCACTGCTCGACGGCCTGCGCGTGGTGCACGCGGCCGGCTTCCTGCATCGCGACATCAAGCCCGACAACATCTTCGTGCGCACCGACGGCACGCCGGTGCTGATCGACTTCGGCTCGGCCCGCAACGCGCTCGGCGGCGAAACGCGCGCACTGACGGCGATCCTCACGCCGGGCTACGCGCCGCTCGAGCAGTACTCGCCCGACGGGCGACAGGGGCCGTGGACCGACCTCTATGCGTTCGGCGGAGTGCTCTACCGCGCGGTCACCGGCGCGCATCCGCCGGATGCCGTGACGCGCATGCGCGGCGACAGCCTCACCGACGGGTTCGCAAAGGCGGCCGGCGCTTATAGCGCGCCCTTCCTGCGCGCGATCCGCTGGGCGCTCGAGCTCGACGAGAAGAAGCGGCCGCAGAGCGTGGATGCCTGGCGTGCAGCGCTGCTGCCTCAGGCGCCGCAGGCCACCGCAGCGATCCAGCGCACGGTGCGGATCGAGCGGCCCGCAGCAGCCGCGCCCGAGCCGCCGCGGCGCAAGCGGCGCTGGCCGATGTATGCGGCGCTCGGCGTCGTGGTGTTGATCGTGGTTGGCCTGGCGCTGAAGCGGCACAGCGCGGCCCCCGCCGCGGCGGCCGAACGGTTTCATCAGGAGGTAGAGGCGCAGTTCCGTGCCGCCGACACGAACGGCGACGGCTACCTTTCCCGCGAGGAGGTGCGCGGCCGGTTTCCGTTCATCGAGCGCGAGTTCGCGCGCGTCGATACGGACGGCGACGGGCGCATCTCGTTCGCCGAATTCGAGCACCTGCGCAGGACGCAGCTCGAGCACCGCCTCGGCAAAGCGAACTAAGAGAGCTACGAAAGTGTCTCCCCCGCGAATGCGGGGGCCCGGTTTTTTATGGGTTCCCGCTTGCGCGGGAACGACATAGGGCCGTCTTGAACGACATAGGGCCGTCTTCCCCGCGAAAGCGGGGATCCAGTTTCTAAAAGCGATGGGTTCCCGCTTGCGCGGGAACGACGAAGGATTGCCTAGACGAGCGCGATGTAGAAGCCGGCGAAGCCGGCGAAGACCGCCACCACGAAGAGCCGCCGCACGGCGGCGTCGCGCGCGACACGCCGCAGCAGGCCGACCCGGCGCGGCAGGCGCGTGAGCTCCTCGGACGAAGCGTTCTTGATGCGCTTCACCGCGGCCGTCGAGTCGATGAGCCGCGAAATCGGCAGGCGCGTATCGATGGCGATGGCACGCGCCGGCGGCGCGTCGCTCGCCTTGTCGCGGCCTGCCTCCATCTTGACCGTACGGCTCTTGTCGCCCGAGGGCTCGGTGGTCACTTCCTGGCCGCGCAGCTCGGCGAGGCAAGTCTCGAGATCGGCGGCGAGCTCGTACGCGTCCTGGTAGCGCACCGTCGGGTCTTTCTTCAGCGCGCGCGCGACGACGAAGTCGAGCATCGCCGGCAGCCCCGGCACGACGCGCGTCGGCGGGAGATGGTCGGTCTGCGTGATGCTGTGCTGTACCTGCTCGATGTTCTCGCCGGAGAAAAGGCGCGTGCCGGTGAGCATCTCGTAGAGCACGATGCCGAGCGAGAAAATGTCGGAGCGCTGGTCGACCGGCTGGCCGGAGATCTGCTCGGGCGACATGTAGCGCGGCGTGCCGAGCACCATGCCGGTACTGGTCTTGTGGTCGGCCATGCGCATGCGGGCGAGGCCGAAGTCCATGATCTTCGCCTTGCCGCCGCCGTTCAGCATGATGTTGCCCGGCTTGACGTCGCGATGCACCACGCCGCGCTCGTGCGCATAGCCGAGGCCCTCGGCGACCTGCCGCGCGATCTCGACCGCCTCCAGCGCAGTGACGCCCTGCTTGGTCATGCGCGTGCGCAGGTCGATGCCCTCGAGCAGCTCCATCGCGAGGTAGGCCATGCCCTCGTGCTCGCCGCAGTCGAAGGTGGTGACGATGTTCGGGTGGTTGAGCTTGCCGGCCGCTTTGGCTTCCATGAAGAAGCGCTTGCGGTATTCGCCGTGCTCTTCCGCATCCTCCGGCAGGATGATGGTCTTCAGCGCGACCAGGCGATCGAGGTTCGGATCTTCGGCCTTGTAGACGATGCCCATCGCGCCGCGCCCGAGCTCATCGAGGATGCGATAGCGGCCGATCTTGGTGGTCTTCTTCGCCATCAGTGGCGAACGCGCTGCACCAGCTCGCCGACGTACGGATATTTGGTGATGAGCGCGCTCAAGAACGGCGCGCGCGGCTCGTGCGTCGCGCGCCAGGTGAAACCCGCGCCGACAAACGCGACGATCAGCACGACGCTCGCCGCCGAATAGCGGCGCCGGCGGCGCGCGAGCCCGCCGTCGTTGGGACCGAACACCTCGTGCGCGCGCAGGCCGGCGTCGGTGAAGTTGCCGGCCGGGACGAGCATGGCCTCGCGGCCGGGCGCGGCGTCGGCAAGCGCCTCGCGAAAGGCGCGCGAGGCGAGGAGCCGCGACGACGACGCGAACTCCGCGATGTTTGCGGCGACCGCGATGCCGTCGCCGGTCAGCCCCTCGGCCCCCTTGCGGCCCGAGAGCTGAAGCGCGCCGTGGTTGAGGCCCGCCGTGAGCGGCAGCCCGGCCGCCGCGGCGGTGAGCGCGCGTTGTGCGAGGCGCAGCGCCGCGCGCGGGTCGTCGATCAGCACGACCGCGGCGCCGTCGGCGGCTTCCAGCACGATGCGGCTCTCCGGGTCGATTTCGGCCGTGACGACCGCGATGACGGCCTCCAGTTGCGCGCGCAGGCGCGCCTGCTCGCTGGCGGTGCGGCGGGCGAACTCGGCAATCTTCAGGAAAACGACGCTGCCAACCAGGGATGCGCTCACCGGCGCAAGGATGCAGGGTCGCAGCCGCCTTGAAAAGGAACTAGAACCGGTTAAAATGCGCCCCGCTGAGGAGCGTTGCGTCCCTGCATCAACGGGGGGTCAGGCTCAGCTAAATTCAACGGCGCTCGCATCGGAAACGGTGCGGGCGCTTTGTCTTTCTGGAGGCCGTAAATGAAAGCTGCCGATTCGAAATTCACCGATTTCCGCGTCGCCGATCTGTCGCTGGCGGACTGGGGGCGCAAGGAAATCCTTATCGCCGAGTCCGAGATGCCGGCGCTGATGGCGATCCGCGCCGAGTACGCGGGCCAGCAGCCGCTGCGCGGCGCACGCATCACGGGGTCGCTGCACATGACGATCCAGACGGCGGTGCTGATCGAGACGCTGAAAGCGCTCGGCGCCGATGTGCGCTGGGCCTCGTGCAACATCTTCTCGACTCAGGACCATGCCGCCGCCGCCATCGCCGCAGGCGGCACGCCGGTCTTCGCCTACAAGGGCGAGTCGCTCGCCGAGTACTGGGATTTCACTCACCGCATCTTCGAGTTCGGCCAAAGTGGAGAAATGCGGGGCCCGAACATGATCCTGGATGATGGCGGCGACGCCACGCTGCTGGTGCACCTCGGCAAACGCGCCGAGCAGGATGCGAGCGTGATCGCGCAGCCGAAGAGCGAAGAGGAGCAGTACCTGTTCGCGGCGATCAAGAAGCGCCTCGCGGCCCAGCCCGGGTGGTACTCGCGCATCGGCAAGGACATCCGAGGCGTGACCGAGGAAACCACCACCGGCGTGCATCGGCTCTACGCCATGGCGAAGGAAAAGCGGCTTCTGTTCCCCGCCATCAATGTGAACGACTCCGTCACCAAATCGAAATTCGACAACATCTACGGCTGCCGCGAGTCGCTGGTGGACGGCATCAAGCGCGCGACCGACGTGATGATCGCGGGCAAGGTCGCGGTCGTCGCGGGCTACGGCGAAGTCGGCAAAGGCTCGACGCAGGCGCTGCGCGGACTGCAAGCCCAGGTGTGGGTGACCGAGATCGATCCGATCTGCGCGCTGCAGGCGGCGATGGAGGGCTACAAGGTCGTGACCATGGACTACGCCGCCGACCAAGCGGACATCTTCGTCACGGCGACCGGCAACTTCAACGTCATTACGCACCAGCACATGAAGCGCATGAAGAACAATGCCATCGTGTGCAACATCGGGCACTTCGACAACGAGATCGAGATCGCGGCGCTGAAAACATACCCGTGGGAGAACATCAAGCCGCAGGTCGACCATATCATCTTCCCCGACGGCAAGCGCATCATCCTGCTCGCCGAGGGGCGGCTCGTGAACCTGGGCTGCGCCACCGGACACCCGTCCTACGTCATGAGCTCGTCCTTCGCCAACCAGGTGCTGGCGCAGATCGAGCTCTACACCAACAACAAGAACTATCCGATCGGCGTCTACATCCTGCCGAAGCAGCTCGACGAAAAGGTGGCGCGCCTGCAGCTCACGAAGCTCGGCGCGATGCTCACCGAGCTCACCGACGAGCAGGCGCGCTACATCGGCGTGCCGCAGCAGGGGCCCTACAAGAGCGATCACTACCGCTACTAGAATCGGGGTCAGGTTCACATTTTTTCGCGAAATGTTGATCTGACCCCAATTTCATGAAGATCGCGATCTTCGGCTCCGGCGGCGTCGGCGGCTATTTCGGCGCGCGGCTCGCCGCGGCCGGCAACGAGGTGCATTTCCTCGCGCGCGGCGCGCACCTGCGAGCAATGCGCGAGCATGGGCTGCGCGTGGAAAGCGCGCTCGGCAATCTGCAGGTCAAGGCGCTGGCGCACGAGCGGCCGGCGGAGATCGG
>DASQIG010000537.1:0-5511 GCA_035631735.1 Burkholderiales bacterium
GCGTGAGCTCGACATCCGCCGGCGCATCGAAGCGCACCACGAATTCGTAGCCCGAGCGCTGCTCGAGCTCCACAATGAAGCGCAGGCTTTCGCTCATCTGCCGCAGGTCGTGATGCCGAAAGGCAGATAGGCCGGGCACCAGGCGAAAACCGCTGTCGCGAGCGGCACGAAGCCGATGAGCCCGAACCAGCGCGCATTGCCCTCGATGATGAAGACGCGGCTCAAGAGTGCGAGCCCGACGATCGCGCGAATTGCGCGGTCGACGCGGCCAACATTAGGTTTCATTTGAGATTCCTTGAGAAAGGGTCCAGCCCGAGCATAATCGCCCCCGGTCGGCCGTGATTGACGCACATCAGCCGTGCCGAAATCGGCCCGGCGCAAGATGCCGGCAAGCACGAACCCCACGATGACGGCCGCGGGTCGCACATGTCGGGGGCTCAATCGTTCTCTTCCCCGGCCCACCACGGGCCGAACTGGCGCATCTGCTTGCGCTGCTCGGGCGTGAGCACGCTCTGCACCTGCTTGTGCATGTCGAGCCGCGAGGCGAGCATCTGGCGGCGCAACTCGTCGACTTTCTTCTGCTGCTCGACGAGCGCCTTCGCGTCGATGCTCTCAGCGTTGTACATGCGGCGCAGCTGGAACACCTCTCCGCGCAGCTTGCTCATCGTGTCGAAGTTCTTGCGGCGATGATCTTCGTGGATGGCAAAGATCTTCGCCTGCTGCTCCTCGCTCAGGTTGAGGGCCGTCGGGCCGCCGCCAGCCATCATGCCGGGACCGTTGCCCATCATGCCGCTGCCCGAACCATAACCGCCCATCATCCCTGGCCCGCCGTCGTGGCCGCGCATCATTCCGGGACCATAACCTTGCGCAATCGCAATGGAGCTCGCAAGGGCGAGCGCGGTGGCTGCTGCAAACATGCGTTTCATGATTTGCTCCTGACGAATTAACCCGCGCTCACGCTACGCGCAACGCGGGATCCCGTATTGACCTTTCTCAACTCGCGGCCTGCCCGTCTTGCGCTACGCTATCTGTCCCAGCGATGAACATCGATTGGTCACACTTCACCCCGTGGACGTCGCTCGCCGGGGGCATGCTGATCGGCATCGCCGCGGCGATGCTCGTGCTGCTCAACGGCCGCATCGCCGGCATCAGCGGGATCGTCGGCGGCCTGCTCGCGCCGCGGCGCGCGGAGATTGGCTGGCGCCTTGCGTTCATCGCCGGCTTGCTGGGCGTGCCGCTCGTCATGCTGGCGCTTGGCGTGGCGGTGACGCCGCGCATCGAGGCGCGCTTCGGCACGCTCGTGGTCGCGGGGCTGCTGGTCGGCATCGGCACGAGCTACGGCTCGGGCTGCACCAGCGGTCACGGCGTGTGCGGCCTCTCGCGCCTGTCGCCGCGCTCGCTCGTTGCCACGGCTGCCTTCATGGCCGCCGGCATCGTCACCGTGCTCGTCGTGCGGCACGCGCTATGAATATCGCCTCCGCATTCGCCGCCGGGCTCGTATTCGGCACTGGCCTGATCCTTTCCGGCATGACCGATCCCGGTAAGGTGATCGGGTTCCTCGATGTCTTCGGCAACTGGGATCCATCGCTCGCCTTCGTCATGGGCGGCGCCGTCATGGTGGGTCTCGTCGCCTTCGCGATGGCGAAGCGGCGCACTGCAGCGTTCTTTGGCGGCGCGATGCACTTGCCGCATAACCGCGACATCGATAATCGTCTGGTCGGCGGCAGCCTGGTCTTCGGCATCGGCTGGGGGCTTGCCGGCTTCTGCCCTGGCCCTGCGCTCGTCTCGTTCGGCTCGGGCCAAGAGAAGGCGGCGATCTTCGTCGCCGCGATGCTGGGCGGCATGCTCGCCTACACGGCTGCCGAGCGCCTGATCCACGAGCCGCGCCGCAGGCAACGGCACGCTTAACCCGAGCTACATGTAAGCACCGCGGAAGACGAGGAAATACTGGCGCGGCAGGAAGGCGTGCTCAGCGAGGAGCACGTAGCCCGCTTGCTTCATCTCGGCTTTGACGCGCTCCGGCGCAATGCGTGCCGCCGCCGGCGGACCTTCGGGCGAGTCGAGTTGGAAATCGATGATCGCGACTCGGCCACCCGGATTGAGCGACTTGCGCAAGCCACGGAAGTAATGCCAGCGATCGTCAATGTGGTGATAAACGTCAACGAAGAGCGCGAGCTCCACCTTCTCGGGGAGCCGCGGGCTGTCAGGGGCGCCCTGCACTGCGATCATGTTGGCGAGCCCGTCGCGCCGCGCGCGCTCGCCGAGGTACTTGACCATATCGGGCTCGACGTCCACCGCATAGACGCGGCCGGTTTTCAGCATGCTGGCGAGGCGCGCGGCGAAATAGCCGGTGCCTGCGCCGATGTCCGCGACTCTCGCATCGGACTTGAGCGCAAGCGCTCGGATCACTTCATGCGGCTTCTGCCAGGCGTCGCGCTGCGGATCGTCGAAGACGTGCGCCCATTTCTCGGCGTCGCCGAAGCTGTGTTGGTGCGTCGGCGGTGACTGCGCGAACGCGAGCCCGGCCAGCGCCAATGCCGCGGCGAGCACGAGCTTCATTTCGCGAACTTGTAATACGAGCGGTTGAGGTACTGCACCACGTCCTCTTTTTCATCTAAAGAGAAGCGATATTTCGTCAGCGTCGCGCGGGAGGCGACGAGGTCGCGCAGCTGCGCGAGGTTCTGCACTTCCGACCTGCCGCGGGGACGCTCGTGCACACGTGGATAGTGACAATCGAAGCAGTAGGTCTCGTACAGCAGGCGGCCGTGCTCGATGTCCTGCGCCGCGGCCATGAGCGGCAGCGAGAGAAGGGTGAGAAGGCTAATGACGCGAAAACGGCGCATGATTGATCTCCTCGCTCGATCGCCATCGATGGCGGTACCAGGGCAGCTTCATTGCGCGATCCCGCTGCCGGCCGAAGCGCCGAGAAAAGCGCTGACTTGCGCCATGATCACCGCCTCGTGGCCGACCAGCATGTGGCCGCCGGTGCGATAGCCGACGAAGCGCGCGCCAGGCACATGCTCGGCCGTGTAGCGCGCGGCGGCGTAGGTGCCGTAGCGATCGTCCTTGACGCTGACAAGAAGCGTTGGGGCCGAGATACGCTCGAGATCGTAGCGCCCGAGCGAGGCCGCAGTCTTCGCCTCATTGAGCAGTCCCTGCTTGCGCAGACTCACGGGCAGGATGTGCCGCATCATCGCGCGCACGCGCACTCGGTCGTCGACGTCGGCCTTTGCCAGCACTTCGGGAGGCGTCCCGAGGACCGTGCCGACGACGAAGTCCGGGTCCAAGGTCATCGCCGCCCAGTACAGGAAATCAGAGGTCACCGCGCGCTCGAGCATGAGGGCGACGGCGGGCGACAGGCGTACCGCCTCGCGGGGCGCGTAGGCGAGCGGCACGAGCAGCACAAGCCTGGAGGTGCGGTCCGGATGACGCAGGGCGAACTGCATCGAAGAAGGCGCACCCGCCGACACGCCGATCACGGCTGCACGGTCGATGCCGAGTGCGTCGAGCAGGCAGGCGTGCGCGTCGGCCTGGGCCGCCGGTGACGCATCGGCGGGGAGCGGCGTGCGCAGGTACCCGAAGCGCGACGGTGCGACGACCCGGAAGCCGGCGCCGGCGAGCTCGCGCGCCATGTCGAGCAATTGGTCGTAGCCGCCGCCCGCCCCATGCACGAGCAGCACGGGGCGTCCTTGTCCCAGCGAGGCGTATTCGATCGGCCCGCACGCGGTCTGCGCGATCGCGCTACCGACGGCGACGCGCTCACGCTCGACGCCGAGATCCAGCCGGTATCGAGCATAGATGACGCCGCTCATGATGATGATCACGACCAAGCCGGAGACAAGTGCGGCGCGCTGTGCTCTTGCGATCACCGGCGGCACGAAGAGCGGCACCGCGGCGAAGACGCCGAGCGCCCCGTAGTACGCCGCCGCCGTGACCGGGTCCAGATTGGCGAAGTAGTGCGGCAAAGAGATCCCGCGCAGCCAGAGCACCAGGCCGAATTCCGCAGCGAGCATCATCGCGAGCGCAATGAGCCCCATGCCCAGGCGCACACGCAACTCCGGCACAAGCGCCAGGCGCCTCACTACGGCGCGCGCAACGATGATCATCACCGCCAGCATGAGCGGCGTCTCGAGAAGCTCGGCTGCCCTTGCGCCAATCTGCGGCTCGAGACACAGCACGCGCAGCGTGCCGAGCACGAAGCTGGCGCCGAACACAGCGATGAAATACAGCGCCGCAGCTTTGAGGACCCTATGCATGCAGCCGCCTCCATACCACGGTCATGATCGCGAACTGCCGGACGACCCGTAGTAGTTGTACGACGCCTCCCTGAGCATCGGTCCATGCTACGGGCACGGCGCCGAAACGCTTTTGACTTGCATCAAAGTACGCCTGATGCCCGCGTGCGAAAGTCGGGTATGGATCTCAACGAGACGTGCGCGCTGCGCGACGCCCTCGCCCACTACTTGCCGGCAGAGGTGGCGAGGAACCTGCTGGCAAATGGCGGCAGGCTGGAGCCAGTTGAAGCTGAAGCGACCATCCTGATGTGCGACATCGAAGGCTTCGCCGCGCTCACCGATGCGCTCGGGCCCCGGCGCACCTTCGACTTTCTGAACGCGTACTTCGAGCTGCTGGTCGGAATCGTGGAGTGCCGCGGCGGCGTGGTGACGCAGTTCCAGGGCGACGCGATCCTCGCGGCGTTCAACCTGCCGACCGCGCAGACCGATCACGCCGCCCAAGCACTGCGCGCCGCGCTCGACATCGTGCGCGAATGCGACCTGCGCGACTTCGCGGGCGTGCGCGCCCGCAACCGCATCGGCCTCGCGAGCGGGCGCGTGATTGCCGGCGCCGTCGGCTCGCACGGCCGGCTCTCATACACCGTGCACGGCAATCCAGTGAACTTGGCGGCCCGGCTCGAGGTGCTCAACAAGGAGTATGGCACCCGCATCCTGGTGAGCGGCGAGACGGCGCGCGCCTGCCCGCAGCTCGCGCTGCGCAAGATCGCTAACGCGCCGGTGCGCGGCTACGCCGAGCCCATCGCGTTATATACGCCTGCGACGGACGCCCAGCTCAGCCGAGGAGCACACGGCGGCGCTGCTCGAACTCCGCCTGGTCGATCTCGCCGCGCGCGAAGCGTTCTTTGAGGATGCCGAGCGCCTGCTCGGCTCGCGGGTTGCGGCTTGCGCCGTGCATGACGAGATACACCACGGCGACGCACACGGCCAGAAAGACGAGCATCATGATCGGGCCGAAGAACATCCAGGGCATCGGCCCGTAGGCGCTCCAGGTATCGCTCCACCACATGCCGCCAGCTTGACGCAATCGCGCCGCCCCGCGTTGATGCAGATCAAGCTGCCCGCGAAGCGCGCTGGCCGATCACCAGAGCCGACGGTCGCTCGGCCTCTGAAAGCCCGAGGCGTGTCCGCTCGAATCGAAGAACACGGAGCCGGCTGCGCCGGCGTCATCGCGGTAGTACCACACCAGGCTGCCGTCGAGTTCGAACACCCTCTTCGG
>DASQIG010000538.1:0-4933 GCA_035631735.1 Burkholderiales bacterium
CGCACGTTCGTCGAGACCGCTGCGCCGCAAATTGCGAGCGGCCGCGACGGTGGAACCGTTGCGTCGTGGGACATCGGTGCCGCCTACCTTTTGACGAACGACTGGCAGCTCGGCGTGCGCGCGGCAACATCCGCCACGCGCGCCACGCCCAGCAGTCAGTTGCTGTTCGAACTCGCCGGCCGGTTCTGACCGCTCGTCGTGCGCTCGGCGGGCGAAGCTGTGGTTCCGGTCCCGCTTTTGGCGCGGCCCGCGGACTCTTTTTCGACTTTGATGTCGCTGCAGCGCTGCGGATCCGGCGGCTCGACCGGGCCGGGAAAACTGCCGAGTCCGCAGGGTGTGTCATACCAGGCGGGCCCGGTACCGCCGGCGCCCCACCGGTGGGTCGAATCTTCACCAGCGATGGCTTGGCCCGCGATCGCGAGCGTCGCCGCTAGCAGAAGCGCTTTCATGACTCAGTTGCCGAAGGGCGACTGCTGCGGGAAGGGGCTGACTTCCGGTTGCTGCCGATCGTCCATGATCGCGTCGGTTTGCGTCGCGGCGCCTTTCGTCGCGCGCGCGAAGGGGCCCTTTGCGGCGGGAACCGAAGTGCAGGCGGCAGTAACAGCGAGCATGGCGAGAACGGCAGCAAGGACGGTGGGTTTCATTTGTCACTCCTGTTGGTCAAGTACGCGGCCCGTCGGGCCACTCACTCGCCAATACCGGCTGCCGCTTTGCCTTATTCCGAAGGAATATCCGGATAGCGACTGCGGTACTACGGATAGAGAGCCGTCAATGACAAACAAGTCTGTCGTCACCGCATTAGCAGCGCTTGCCATCGTCGCGCTCGCGTCACTTGCCGTCGCGGCACTGCGACCCGAGAAGCCCGCATTCGACGCGACCGACGTGACCGGCGTCGCGTGGGGCCGGGATTTTCATTTACTCGGCGACGACGGCAAACCCCATCAGCTCGCCGATTTTCGGGGCAAGGTCGTCGCGCTCTACTTCGGGTATACGCGCTGCCCGGACGTGTGTCCGACGACCCTGGCGGCGCTCGGTCAAGCGGCCCGGCTGCTCGGCCACGACGCCGAGCGGCTGCAAGGCCTTTTCGTCACCGTAGATCCGCGGCACGACAAGCCGGCGGTCCTCGCGCGCTACGTTGGGTCTTTCAACCGGTCTTTCATCGGCCTCTACGGCGACGCGCAAGCGACGCAGCGCACCACTCGGGAGTTCAAGGTCGAGTCGGGGCGCCACCACTCGACACCGGTCTTCGTATTCGACCCCAGCGGCCGGCTGCGGCTGATTTTGCGGCCCAACGCAACACCGCAGTCGATCGCGCGCGACATCCGCTTACTGCTGGCTGACAGCGCTCCCTCGGGGGCGGTCGACTGAGAAAAAGAAGCGCAGCATCTCGCGCGCCGCGTCCGGGCCTTTCGCGTCGGTGAAGGATGCGGCGCCGTTGCCGCCCGACCACGCATGCCCGCCGCCGTGGACGAGCCAGTGCTCGAACGGCACGCCGTCGTAGTGCGCGCTGCGCGTGTAGCGGCGGCCACCCGCCTCGGCCTCTTCGCACATCGATGGCTGCATGGCGTACTCGCCATTGCTCGGATGCACCGTGGTGTCGCTATCACCGTGAAACACGATCGTCGGGATGGTTGGCAGCGGCGCGGCTGCGCCCAGTCGCTTCCAGCGCATCGCCGCTGCGGCGGTGGCTGCGCCGCGCGCCGCGGCGTACGGCAGCCCGGAATGGATTCCTACCGCGGCATAGAGATCCGGGTGCGTCGCGGCCATGATCGCCGCCATCGACCCGCCGGCGGACAGGCCGGCGATGTACACCCGCCGAGGATCGGCGCGGTAGCGCGCGATGACCTGTCGCGTGATGCCGGCGATGAGCGCCGGCTCGCCGCGCTCGCGCTCCTGGTCCTGCGTGCGGAACCAGTTCCAGCAGCGCTCGACGTTCGCGCGCCAGGCCTGTGCGGGATAGACCACGATGAAGCCGTATTCGTCGGCGAGCTGGTTCATGCGCGTGCCAGCGGCGAATTCGTCCGGCGTCTGCTTGCAGCCGTGCAGCATCACGATGAGCGGCAGCGACTGCCCGCGATAGCACGCCGGCAGGTAAAGCTTGTAGAACCGCGTCCCCGCGCGCGTGACGTAGATCCGCCGCGCAAACCGTCCCGGCGCCGGCAGCCGTCCGCGCAGCATCACCGTCAGCGCGGTGGAAACGAGGACGAGGAGCCAGCGTAACTTCATCGCCACGCCCTCATCGCACCGGATTGCGCCCGTGAGCGCAATGTACTTTTCCAGAAATCGGGGTCAGGTTCACATTCCGCCTACTGCTGCTCGATTTTCCGGGCGGCGATCACGCTTTTCCACTTGGCGATCTCGCGCTCGATGAAGGCGCGCATCTCGTGCGGCGTGCTCGCGCCCGGTGCGCCGCCGAGCTCGACGAAGCGCTGGTGCGTCTGCGGGCTGGCAAGCGCCCTGCGCACTTCCGCGTTCAGCCGCTCGATGATCCGCTGCGGCGTGCGGCCGGTCGTGCCGAGCCCGATGAACGAATTCACTTCGTAGCCGGGCACCGTCTCGGCGACCGTCGGCACGTCCGGCAGCGCCGGCCAGCGGCTCGCGGAGGTCACCGCCAGCGCTCGCAGCTTGCCCGCGCGGATTTGGCCGATCGAGAGCGTCATCGCTTCGAGCAGCAGGTCGACGCGGCCGCCGAGCACCTCGGTGAGCGGGCTCGCACCGCCGCGGAACGGCACGTGCACCATCTCGATGCCGGCCATGGCGTTCAGCAGCTCGCCCGAGAGATGATGGACTGTGCCGATACCCGAAGATGGATAGTTCAGCTTCCCGGGGTTGGCCCGCGCAAAGGCGATGAGCTCGCCGAGCGTGCGAAACGGCGAATCGGGCCGCACGCTGATCACGAACGGATACGTGGTGAGCATCGACACCATGGCGATGTCCGCCAGCGGATCGAACGGCAGCGACTTCAGCATCGCCGCCTGCACCGGGTATGCACCTGTAATGAGAAGCAATGTGTAGCCATCGGGCGCCTGCTTGGCGGCGTACTCGTTGCCCACCACGCCGCCGGCGCCAGGGCGGTTGTCGATGACGACCGGCTGGCCGAGCTGTTCGCTCAATTGCTGGCCGATCAGGCGCGCGATGACGTCCGCCGAGCCGGCGGGCGGAAAGGGCGTGACGAGCTTGAGCGGCTTCGCCGGCCACGGCTGCGCCAGCGCCGTTCCGATAGGCAACGCGGCCGCGAGCCCGATGAGCCAGGTGCGCAGGAGCATGGTTTATGCTGGCACGCATGAGCGAACGCGTGCAATTCCAGTCCGCCGGGCTGAAGCTTGCCGGGCTGCTCCATTTCCCAGCGGACTACAAACGCGGCGAGCGCCGCGCCGCCTTCCTCGTCCTGCACGGCTTCGGCAGCCGCAAGGAGAGCGAGGGCATGCGCATCGCGGCCGAGCTGTACGCGAGCCTCGGCTACGTCGCGCTGCGCTTCGACTTCCGCGGCTGCGGCGAGAGCGAAGGCACGCGCGGCCGGGTCATCTGCCACGAGCAGGTGCAGGACGCGAGAGCCGCGCTCGAGTTCCTGATGGACCGGCCCGAGGTCGATGCGAGGCGCATCGCCGTCTACGGCCACAGCTTCGGCGCCGCGGTGGCGGTCTACGCCGCCGGCGTCGAGCCGCGCTTCGCGGCGTGCGTCTCGTCCGGCGGCTGGGGCGACGGCGTCAAGAAGTTCCGCAAGCAGCACGAATCGCCCGAGGCCTGGGCCAGGTTCGAGGCGATGCTCGCCGAGGGACGCCAGCGCGCGAGCCGCGGCGAAACGATGATGGTGCCGCGCTTCGACATCGTGCCGATCAAGCCCGAGCTGCGCCACAACATCGCGCCGGGCTCGATCCTGGAATTCCCCTTCGAGGTGGTGGAAAGCATGCTCGCGTTCCGCGCGAACGACGTCGTCGGCCGGATCGCGCCGCGGCCGCTGCTCCTCGTCCACCCGGCGAACGACACGGTGACGCCGACCGAGCAGTCGATCGATTTGTTCTTGCACGCCGGGCAGCCGAGCGACCTGCACCTCGTCGCCGGCACCGACCACTTCATCTTCAACGAGGGCAACCGCCTCGTCGTCGACCTCGTGCGCGACTGGCTGGCGCAGCATTTCCCGGTCAAATGAGCCGCACGTGAGGCAACCGGTCGTGCTCGCGCCGGCACGGCTCGCGGCGCTGGTGCGCGATGTTTTTGCCCGGCATGGCATGAGCACCGACCATGCGCGCCTCGCAGCCGACGTGCTCGTTTGGGCCGAGCTGCGCGGGATGAGCACGCACGGTGTGATGCGCGTGCCGCGCTATGTCGACTGGATCCGCAAGGGCGACCTCAACGCGCGGCCGAGAATCAGCACCGTGCTGGACGTGCCGGCGGCCACAGTGCTCGACTGTGATCGCGCCGCGGGGCCGATCGCGATGATGGCGGCCAGGGAGCGGGCATGCGAAAAGGCGCGCTCGGCCGGCATCGGCCTCGCGCTGGTGAAAGACACGACGCATACCGCGGCGCTGGGCTACTACACCCAGCACGCCGCCCGGGATGGCTTCGCCGCGATCGCCATGTCTGCGTCATTGCCGCTGATGGCATATCACGGCGCGCGCGCCGCGGGAGTCTCCACTGCGCCGCTCTCGGTCGCGGTGCCGGGCGAGGACGAGCCCATGGCGCTCGACATGGCGTCGAGCCTCATCTCGATGGGGGCGCTTGCGAAGGCGCGGCGCAGCGGCGCGCCGATTCCCGCCGGCGCGGCGCTGAGCGCCGATGGGCGCCCGACGACCGATGCCGCGAAAGGCGCGATCCCGCTGCCGCTCGGCGGGCCGAAAGGCTCGGGGCTGGCGCTGCTCGCCGAATGCCTGTGCAGCCTGCTGGTCGCAAACCCGATCCTCGCCGAATCGCACGAGCGCACGCCGAAAGCGAA
>DASQIG010000539.1:0-6745 GCA_035631735.1 Burkholderiales bacterium
CGACTCGGAGACGTGCGCGCGCAGGCGCACGAGTTCATGCTCTGACAGAAATCGCAGAACAAGCGCCTCTGCGCGCCGCGCATGCGTGCTCGACCCTGTCGGGCTCCGTCCCGAATCAGCGAGGCATGCGGTAATATCTTCGCAGCATGCTTCCCACATCCGAGCAATACCCGCAAGTCGGCTCCAGATGGCAGGATCGCGACCGACGCGCCAAGCGCACCGTGCAAGTGGTCCGCATCGACGCGGCCAAGCGCCGCGTGCGCATCCACTGCCTCGAGACCGACGTCCTCTCCTGGGCGAAGCCCGAGCGCTTCAACGGCAAGAGCGGCGGCTACCAGCCGCTCGCCGGCGTAAAGCGCCGCTAGTCGATACAGCGCTGCGACGAGCCCGCGGCTTCGCCTCGCCGGCGATCCAGAAGACGCTAGTGTTTTGGGCTGGCAGCCCGGCGGCTTGCTAATGGGGTCGGCTTATCGGCGGATCCGGCGCGCGCCAGGCTGTCGATCAGCGCGATGAGCTGCCGCGGCTCGTAGGGCTTGGCAACGTGGTGGTCGAAGCCGGTGCTGCGCGCGAAGGACTTGTCGGCGGCAGTGTCGCGGCCGGTGATCGCGATCAGCGTCGGCTTCGCGCTGCCATAGCGCTCGCGCAGTTTCTGCGCCACTTCGAAGCCATTCATTCCCGGCATGCCGATATCGAGCAGCAGTACATCGGCGCCGAAATCGCGCACCGCGTGGAGCGCCGCCGGGCCGTCCGAGGCGGTCTTGACCTCGTGGCCTTCGTCCTCGAGCAGGAGCTGCAGCGTGCGCACGGTGTCCGGATCGTCGTCCGCCACCACGATGCGCAGCCTCACAACCGCCTTGCGATCGCTCATGAACCTATTGTCCCGGCCGTTCGTTACGCACGATATCCAGTGCTTCACGATTAGCGGTCGGGGATAACCCTACATCTGCGAAATCGGCCACGCGCGCTGCGTGAGCCGACCGAGCTGCGGTCAGGCTAAGGCAGTTTTGCGACCCGGAAGGTGCCGGGAATGCTCCGCTCGACGGTGGCGTCGGGATCGAGCTGGCTGCGCACGAACTTGGCGAGCGCGAGGGCGAGTTTCAGGCGGTCGAGGGCGATGCGCTGCGGATACTCCTGCTGCGCGAACTGCAGCTGCTCCTCGATCTGCTGCACCTTCGATTTGAGGTCAAGCGCCGGGTGTGCAGCGCCCATGGCCGTGCTCATACGCTGCGCAATCGCGCCAGCGCTTCGCCCTCGCTCTCGCCTTTTGGAAACACCATGCTGCGGCCCGCTTCCGCCCGGATGTAGCGCACGAGCGCGACGATCATGCGCTGGCGCTCCTTGGTGAGCGTCTTCGGGAACTCGGCGAGCGTGAGCTGCGCCTGCTCTTCGATCTGATCGAGCTTTTGCTGGAACTCTTCCAAGTCCATTTCTTGTTGGTCCCTGCTGGGCGCAACGCACAAACGCTAGTCCAGCGGCTTGTCTCGCGCAGTCGTCAGGCCCCGCGCCCTGCTGTAGTGGGATGACTACACGGGCGGCGCGCGGCCCGGCCGGGACTTCCCCGACCCAAAATCGCGGCTGCAGCGTAAGAGCGCCGGCGCTAAAATACTGCCCCCCAAATGAAGCCCGAGGTCCGCACGAATTCGAGCAATGCGCTCTCAGCGGCGCCACGGCCGCTGCGCGTGCTCGTGGTGGACGACGAGCGCGACACGGTCCTCACGCTCATGGAGCTGCTTCGCGTGGAGGGCCACCAGACCAAGGGCATCCACAACGGCCGCCAGGCGTTGCAGGCAATACGCGACTTCGACGCAGACGCGGTGATCATGGACATCGCCATGCCGGAGCACTCCGGCTGGGACACGGCGCGCGAGATCCGCGAGGCGATCGGCCCGGCGCGCCCGCTGCTCATCGCCTTGAGCGGCCAGTACACGAAGGGCGCCGACCGGATCCTGTCGCAACTCGCCGGCTTCGACTACTACCTGACCAAGCCGTGCGACCCGGACGTGCTGCTCGCGCTCCTCACGAGCGTCAAGCCGAGCGCGGCTTGATCGGCTAGAGCAGGTCCTTCCACTTGGCGCGGATCTGCTGCTGCAGCTCTTTGCTCGCCTCGGCCACCGGCGGGAAATCGGCGAGATGGTCCCACGGCCGGCAGGCGTCGATCACCGCCTTCGAGCTGTACGGCGCGTCATAACGATAGGCGACGAACATCGGGTCGTTCTTCGAGCCCATGCCGCGCTCGATGATGTCGATGTCCACCGCCGGGTCGGTGCGCGTCGCCACCGCCCACATCACTTCCTGCAGGTTCGCCGGGTCGATGTCCTCATCGACCATGACCGAGTAGCGCGACATGTACGCGCCTACGCCGCACTGCGAGAGGATGTGGCCCGCCTGGCGCGCATGCCCGGCATAGCGCTGCTTGATCGACACCACGTTGAACATACGAGCGCCGCCGATCTCGTGCGCCCACACCGCGCGCACGTCCGGCACGCCGGCCGCCACCACCGCATCGTGCAGCAGCGCCGAGCGCATCACCGCCTTGGAATACGAGTAATCGTTCGGCGGCTTCGCCGGCGGGCTGCCCATGAGGATCGGGTCGGAACGGTAGTACACGCGCTGAACGGTGACCGCCGGCGCGACGCCCGCCTTGCCCGGGTAGTAGCCGTGGAATTCGCCGAACGGCCCTTCGGTGCGCTCGTCCTGCGGCTCGACGAAACCTTCCAGCACGATTTCCGATGCCGCCGGGAATGGCAGCCCGGTCAATTCGCCGGCGAGCACCGCCACCGGCTCGCCCAAGATCGCGCCGATGTAGTTGTACTCGCACATGCCGAACGGCACTTCGATGCCGGAGATGAGATAGCCGAGCGGATCGCCGCCGCACACGATCGCGACGGGAAAGCGCTTGCCGGCGGCCTTGTGCTTTTCGTAGTGAATGCGCCCATGCTTTCCCGGCACCATGTCGAGCGCGACGTGGTTGCGATCGATCACCTGGACGCGATAGGTGCCGACGTTGATCCACTCGGAATCGAGGTCGCGCGTCACCACCGAGCAGCCCGTGCCGATGTAGCGTCCGCCGTCGAGCTCGTGCCAGAGCGGCGACGGAAACTTCAGCACATCGACCTGCCGGTCGACGTGTTCCAGCGCCGGGCCGTTCCCGACCACGGTCGCGGGAAACCGGCTGGCCGCCGCCTGCCACTGCGCGGGCCTGCCGCGCAGCGCCTCCACGAGCCCATGGTGCGTGCGCTGCAGCGGCAGGCGCAGGATGGACGAGAGCCGCGCCGGGCTGGAGGTGCTGCAGGTGAGCACGCGGAAGCCCTTTGAGTAACCCTTGACCTCGTCAAACAGCAGCGCCGGCGGCACGTCCTTCCTGACGTTGAGCTCGCTGATCGCGCCGAGCTCGAGGTTCCAGTCGGCGCCGCGCACGTGCCTGAGCTCGCCGAGTTGCTCCACCTCGGCAAGCCAGGTGCGTAGATCGAGCGGGTTCACGCCGCGCGATTATAGGGCCGGCTATTTTTCGAGCCGCTGGTGCGCGATCGTAGCGACGGCAAGCAATTCCTGTTGCGAGAGCTCCGCCGACGCGACGGCGTAGCCGCACTCGTCGTCGAGCCAGTAGTACACGCGCATACCGCGCTCGCCGGGCGCATAGACCAGACCGGTTTCGCGCGCCTGGCGGAACTCCGGGCCCCAGTAGAGGGTGACGCGCTGGCCGTTCGGCCGCTCGTACATGAGGAGCGCGGCCGCCGCCGCGTCGCCCGGCAGCAGGCGCCCGCCGAGGAAGGCGAACCCGGCCGCGCGCAGGTCGGGCGCCTGCACCTTCATATGCAGGCGCTCCGAGAGCCAGTGGAGCACCTCGCCCTGTGCCCTCGCCTCCACCGGGTGCTGCACCTCGGCGGCGTACACGGCATGCGCAATCGCCGCGCGGTGCACGATTTCCGGCGCGGGCGCCGGGGTGAGGTAAACCGACGCCGCGAGCGCGATCAGGGCCCCGGCAGCCACGGCAACGGCCGCAGGAAGCATGGAACGCCGGCCTGGCGGCTTGCCCTCCAGCGCGTGAAGGAGCGCAGCCGGGATCGGCTCCTCGAGCACCGGCGCGTAAGCCGCGCGCCAGCGCTCGCCGAGCAGGCGGTACGCCGCCACGCGCGCCGCGTCGTCGGGATGCGCGGCGAGCCAGCTCTCGAGGGCGCAGCGGCGCGCCGCGTCGAGCCGCCCGTCGAGGTACGCGTGCAGGTCCGCTTCGGCGAGCCGCGCGGGATTCATTTGACCTGGCGCAGCCGTGCCTCGTTCAACAGCACCAGCCGCAGCTTCTCGCGCGCCCGCGACAGGCGCGACATCACCGTGCCGATCGGGATGTCGAGCGTCTTGGCGACCTGCTCGTAGCTCATGTCCTCGAGCGTCACCAGCAGGAAGATCTCCCGCTGCAGCGGCGGCAGCGTCGCGATCGCGCGCTCGAACGCCGCGCCGCCCGGCGCGCCCTCGGCCGGCGTCACGGCGCCTTCGACGTCCCGCCCCGCGGCGTTCGCTACATAGGTTTCATGCAGCAGCGAGAACAGCCACACGCGCAGGTCGGCCTGCGCGTGCGCGAGCCTGAGCTCCTGCGCGGCGCGCTCGAGCGTCGCGCGCACCAGCTCGTCCGGCGCAGCGCCGGTCGCCGCCAGCGCGCGCGCATAGCGCCGCAGGTGCGGAATGAGTGCGGCGATGTGTTCCTGCGCTTGCACGCCCGGCAAACAGCGGCCGGACGCGCCGCATTCCGCGGCTACCGGAAATCAGTGCCTGACCCCGATTTCGTCACGCGCTAAGCGCCTCCCGCAGCCGCCGCGGGCTGAACGGCAGCTCGCGCACGCGCACGCCGGTGGCGTGCGCCAGCGCGTTCGCGAGCGCACCCGCGGCCGGGCCTTGCGCCGCTTCGCCCGTGCCGAGGAAATGCTCGCCCGGCCGGTCGATGACGTGCACTTCCAGCGTCTGCGGCACGTGCGAGAAGCGCAAGATCGGGTAGGTCCCCCAGTCGCGGCTCGTGATGCGCGTGTCGCTGTACATCAGCGACTCGAAGGTGGTCCAGCTCACCGACTGCAGGATTCCGCCCTCGATCTGGTTGCGGATGCCGTCCGGGTTGACCGCCTCGCCACTGTCGACCGCTGCCACCACGCGCAGCACGCGCAGCTCGCCGGTCTCGCGCTCGACCTGCACCTCCATCGCCAGCGCGCAATAGGCCGCGAGGTTTTTATACCGGGCGAATGCAAAGCCCCGGCCGCGGCCATTGCGCTTCTGGTACGCGTCCCAGCCGAAGCGCTCCGCCGCCAGGTGAATTACATCCTTCGCGCGCACATCGTCGAGATGGCGCAGGCGGAACTCGACCGGATCGGCTTTTACCGCGGCCGCGAGCTCGTCGACGAAGCTCTCGATCGAAAAGACGTTCATGTACCCGCCCAGGGCTCGCAAGGCGGATACGCGGAGCGGCATTTCCGGGATGAAATGATGCGTCACGCGCGACGGGAACTTGTAGAGCGGAATCGCATTGCGGTCGCCGCCGCCTTCGGGCTGCGGAATCGGCCGCGGCGGCGACGGCTGAAACGGTCTTTCGAGCGACCATGCGGCGGCGAGCTCGCCCGCCTTGCCTGCCGGTCGCATCGAATGCGTATTGCTCCAGACGTCGTATTGCCACCCGGCCACGCTGCCGGAGGCATCGAGCGCGGCGCGCACCTTGGTGATCATGGCCGGCCCGTAGGGCTCCCAGGCGTGCTCGTCTTCGCGCATCCATTGCACGCGCACCGGCTTCCCCGGCAGCGCACGCGCGACGAGCGCGGCATCCGCCGCCACGTCATCGGCGGCGTTATGCCCATAGCACCCGGAACCCTCCATATGGATGCAATGCACACGCTCGGGCGGCAGCGACATCAGCTCCGCGATCGCGCCGCGCAACGGGTAGACGCCCTGGCTGTGCGTCCACAGGGTGAGCGCGCCGTTTTCGTAGCGCGCGACCGCGCACGCCGGCCCGATCGCGCCGTGCAGCTGATACGGACGGCGGTACTCGGCCTGCAAGGACCGGACGCCCTGCGGCAACGGGGCGTCCGTACCCGCGATCACGGTGTCCCGCGATGGCAGCTGCGCGAGCGTCGCGTAGATGTCGCGCGGGAGCTTCCGTGTCTCTTCCCACCGCGTCCGAGTGCGCAGCGCGCGCATGGCCTGCACGGCGCTCCATTCACGCGCCGCGACGACCGCGAGGAAGCTGCCGTCGCGCACGATCTTGATCACGCCCGCCAGCTGGGCGACCGGCTGCATTTCGACGAATGTGAGCTTTGCGCCATAGCTCGGCGGCCGCACCACGCGCGCATGCACCATCTCGGGCAGCCGCAGGTCGTGCACATAGGCGGCGCCGCCGGTGACTTTGGCCGGAATGTCGACCCGTGGTACCGGCTTGCCCATGTACTTGCGGGCGGCGCTCTGCGCGATCAACCTGGATTGCGGCGCGGCCCGCACATGGAGCAGCTCGCCCTCTACCAGGGCTGCGTAGGCAATGCGCCGCCCATCGCGCGCGCGCACTTCGCCGTTCTGCACGGAGAGCTGTTCCGGCTGGACGCCCAGCCGCTTCGCTGCCTGCGACAGCAGGATCTCTCGCGCCTGCGCTGCCGCATGCAGGATCGCCGTGCCGCTGTCCTTCATCGAGTTGCTGCCCGCGGTGTAGCCCTCGTTCGGCGTGCGCGCCGTGTCGGCGGTGACGAGCTCGATGGCGCTCATATCCACCGCGAGCTGGTCG
>DASQIG010000540.1:0-2251 GCA_035631735.1 Burkholderiales bacterium
ATAGCGTTGGTGCGCGAGCTCCATGCCGGCGACGACGCCCGGCACGGCGACCGCGGTCGCGCCCTGCACGTTGCGATCGTCCTTCACCCGCGGCCAGGAAAAGAGCTCCGGATCGCGGCCGCCGACCACCGGATAGTCGGCCGGTTTGAGCGCCGCGGGCGAGCGCATGCCGTAGTCGACGACGTAGGCCTTTTCCTGCGCCGCCCGCCAGATCACCATCGCGCCGCCGGCGGCGATGCCGCTCATCCACGGCTCGACCACGCCGAGCGCGAAGGACGTCGCCACCGCCGCGTCGATCGCGTCGCCGCCCGCCGCGAGGATCTCGGCGCCGACCTGCGCCGCGCGCTTGTGCTGCGCAGCCACCACGCCGCCGCGCGTCGTGACGACGCGCTTGCGGACGACCTGCGTGTCGGAGAAGTTGTCGTTCAACTCAGGCTGCGTGTGCTTTGGCGTGGCGCACGATGTCGGCGTGCGTCGCGAACCAGACGCGCTCGTGGCCGCGGATGTGGCGGATCAGCTCCTCCAGGATCCAGATGCGCGAGCGGTAGCCGATGACGTGCGGGTGCATGGTGAGCTGGAAGATGCCGCCCTCGCGGTACGCGGCGTCGAACTCGCGCCTGAAGATATCGAACACATCGGCCGGGGGCGTGTAGGGCCTGAGCGCCGCGAAGCGGTTCATGTTGAAGTAGACCGCATCGTCGCGGATCCATTCGACCGGCAGCTCGACCACGCCGGTTCCCTTGCCATCCATTTCCAGCTCGTAGCAGTCGACATCCGCCATCAGCGACGAGTCGTAGAGCAGCCCCATCTCCTTGGTGATGGCCAGCGTCTGCGGGCTGAAGTCCCACGACGGCGTGCGGATGCCGACCGGCCGCTGCCCGCAGACTTTTTGCAGGGTATCGGCCGCTCGCGTTTGCAGCTCGCGCTCGGCATCGGCCGGGAGCTCCGAGTTGCGCTCGTGGATCCAGCCGTGAATGCCGACCTCGTGACCCTCGGCGATCACGCGGCGCTGCTCGTCCGGATAGAGCAGCGCGGTCACCGCCGGGACGAAGAAGCTCGCCTTCACGTCCGCCCTGCCCAGGATTTGCAGGATGCGCGGCACACCCTGCCGCGCGCCGTACTGGCCCTGTGAGAGCCGGCCGATCGACTGGCCGCCGTCGCGCAGCTCGTTGGTCTCGTGGTCCGAGTCGAAGGAGAGCGCCACCGCGCAGCGCGCGCCGCCTTCCCAGGTCGCCGGCCGCAGCGGCCGCCCGGCGCGCACGCGGTTGACCAGCCGCCGCCATTGCTCTTCCTTCCACTGCCACGGCTGCAGATTGCGTTCGTTCTTCATCGGATGCCTGCCCTGATCTTGCGCGCGAGCTCATTGATGAACCGCGCCTCTTTCTCCACGAACTGGGCGAACTGCGCCGGCGGCATGCCGACGCCTTCGAGTCCCTGCGCCTCGAACTGCTGCTTCACCTCCGGATCGGCGAGCGCCTTCAGCACCTCGCCGTGGATGCGCTTCACCATCTCGGGCGGCGCGCCAACCGGCAGCCACAGGCCGAACCAGTTGATCAGGTTATAGCCCTCGAAACCCGCTTCCTGCATCGTCGGCACCTCGGGCAGTCCCCGCCAGCGCTTCGCGCCGGTGAGCGCGAGTACACGCACCTTGCCGGCGTGCGCCTGCTGCGCGGCGATCTGCGTGCCGACGAAAAACAGATCGATCCGCCCGCTGAGGACGTCGGTCATCACCTCGGCAACGCCTTTGTACTGTACGGCGACGATATCGATGCCCGCCATCGCCCTCATCAGCTCGGCCGGGATGTGGCTCGCCGTGCCGATGCCGGCCGAGCCGTAGTTGAGCTTTCCGGGATGCGCGCGCGCAAAGGCGACGAGCTCTTGCACGCCCTGGTACGGCGCCGTCGGCGGCACGATCAGCGCCTGCCCGTAGTTCTGGGCGGCGAGCGTCACGTGCGTGAAGTCGCGCACCGGATCGAACGGCACGTTGTCGTTGAACGGTGGCGCGTTGACGTGCGACGCGGTCGTGAAGAGCCAGGTGTAGCCGTCAGGCAGCGTCTTGGCGACGTACGCCGTGCCGACGATCCCGCCGGCGCCTCCGCGGTTCTCGATCACGAGCGGCTGGCCGAGACTCATCTTCGGCGCGAGCATGCGGATGATCAGGTCCGGCGGCCCGCCGGGCGGCGAGGGCACGACGATGTGGATCGGCTTCGCGGGCCACGGCTGCGCGTGCGCCCATCCCGCGACCGCCAGC
>DASQIG010000541.1:0-2273 GCA_035631735.1 Burkholderiales bacterium
TCGCCGGTGGAGCAAAAGCTTGACGTAGCGGCGGCGGTCCGCGAGCTCGGCGTTGCGGCACGCGCCGCGGCACGCGAGCTTTCGCGCGCCGCCACCGACATCAAGAACCGCGCGCTCCGCGGCATCGCCGCCGAAATCCGAACGGGCGCCAAGGCCATCCTCAGCGCGAATGCCGCCGATGTGCGCCAGGCGCGCGCCGACGGCGCGGATAGCGCGTTCGTCGACCGCCTGACCCTCACCCCGCCACTCGTCGAGCAGATGGCGCGCGGCGTCGAAGAAGTCGCCGCGCTGCCCGATCCGGTTGGCGCGATTACGGAAAGAAAAAAGCAGCCGAGCGGTATCGAGGTCGCGCGCATGCGCGTGCCGCTCGGCGTCATCGGCATCATCTACGAATCGCGCCCCAACGTGACGGCGGACGCCGCAGCGCTTTGCGTGAAGGCGGGCAACGCCTGCATCCTGCGCGGCGGCAGCGAAGCGCTGGAATCGAATCGCGCGATCGCCGAGTGCGCGCGCGCCGGGCTGAAAGCGGCCAGCCTGCCGCAGGCGGGCGTACAGCTGATCGGCACGAGCGACCGCGCTGCGGTCGGCGAGCTGATCCGCCTGACCGAATACGTGGACATCATCGTGCCGCGCGGCGGCAAGGAGCTGATCGAACGCCTGTCGCGTGAGTCGCGCATCCCGATGATCAAGCACCTCGACGGCGTCTGCCATGTGTACGTGGACGATCGCGCCGATGCCGAGATGGCGGTGCGCATCGCCGACAACGCCAAGACGCAGCGCTACGGCACCTGCAACACGATGGAGACCCTGCTGGTCGCCGAAGGCATCGCGCCGCGAGTGCTGCCGCGCATCGGCGCCATCTATGCCGGCAAAGGCGTCGAGATGCGAGCGGACGAGCAGGCGCGCAAATGGCTGACGGGCGCGAAGCCGGCGACCGAGAAGGACTACTACACCGAGTGGCTCGCGCCGATCGTCTCGATCCGCGTGGTGGAGGACCTGGACCAGGCGATCGAGCACATCGCCCGGTATGGTTCCCAGCATACGGACGCGATTGTCACGGACGACCGTCAGCGCGCCGAGCGTTTCCTGCGAGAGGTGGACTCGAGCTCGGTGATGTGGAACGCGTCCACGCGCTTTGCCGACGGCTACGAGTACGGCCTCGGCGCCGAGATCGGCATCTCTACCGACAAGCTGCATGCGCGCGGGCCGGTGGGGCTCGAAGGCCTGACGACGCAGAAATACGTGGTGCTCGGCCACGGTGAGGTGCGCAGCTGAAGTTGGGCATCCTCGGCGGCACGTTCGATCCGGTGCACAACGCCCACCTCGCGATCGCTAGAGCCGCGACGGACAAGCTGGGTCTCGACAGGATTCTCTGGATCCCCACCGGCAAGCCCGGCTATCGCGAGCCGCCGGTGGCCAACGTCTACGACCGCCTCGCAATGCTCGCGCTTGCCCTGAAGGATTTTCCCGACTACGACATCGACCGGCGCGAGCTCGAGGCGAACGCTTCGCCCTACACGGTGGATACGCTCAAGGCCCTGCACGCCGAGCGTCCGCAGGACGAGCTCTACCTGCTGCTCGGCGGCGACCAATACGCGAGCCTGCGTCGCTGGCGCCAGCCGGCGGAGGTGGCGCGCCTTGCGCGGCTAGCGGTCTTCACGCGCCCGCGCCACGAGGTCGCGCCTGGCGGCGACGCGATCGTCGTGCCGATGGCGCCGCTCGCCGTGTCGGCAAGCGACATTCGCGCACGCGCGGCACGCGGCGAATCGCTCGGCGGGCTCGTGCCGGCCGCGGTGGCGAACTATATCGCCGAGAACAGGCTCTACCGCTAGATGGACATCCGCAAGAAGCAGCGCGTGGTGGTCGACGCGCTGGAAGACATCAAGGGCCGCGACATCCACGTCTACAACACCGCGCGCATGCCCTCGATGTTCGAGCGGGTCGTGATCGCGAGCGGCGAGTCGACGCGCCAGGTGAAGGCGCTCGCCGACAACGTGCAGGAGAAGGCGCGCGAGAGCGGGGCGCGCATCTACGGCGTCGAGGGCGAGGCGAACGGCGAATGGGTGCTGGTCGATCTCGGCGACGTGGTCGTGCACATCATGCATCCCACGGTGCGCGACTTCTACAATCTCGAGGAAGTCTGGGGCGGAAAGCCGGTGCGCATCAAACGCCTTGCGGCAAAGGCGCCGGCGAAGAACAGCCAATCGCGTGGCAAGACTGCACGTCGTCGCCATCGCCGCTAGGCTGCCCGCCTGGGCGGAGACCGCCTGCGC
>DASQIG010000542.1:0-5428 GCA_035631735.1 Burkholderiales bacterium
CATGCTGTGCATCGAGACCGCGATCTCGCGGCTCTCCTCGGGCCGCGGCAAGATCGGCGAGGTGGCGGCCGAGCTCGGCTTCTCCGCCCAGAGCAACTTCACGCGCTTCTTCCTGAACCAGGTCGGCGTGCCGCCCTCGGAATATCGCCGGGCGACGAGCGCCCAGCGCGAGCAGGCCGCCCCGGCTCCCAAGCCCGAGCAGCAACCGTAGCGCGCCGGCGCGGCGGCCGCGGCTAGAATCGCAGCCGATGGCTGACCGCAAATTCGGCTTCGAGACGCTTTGCCTGCACGCGGGGCAAATCCCGGATGCGGCCACCGGGGCGCGCGCGGCGCCGATCTACCAGACCACTTCCTTCGTCTTCGACTCGGCCGACCACGCCGCGAGCCTCTTCAACCTGCAGACGTTCGGCAACGTCTATTCGCGCATCTCGAACCCGACCGTCGCGGTGTTCGAAGAGCGCATGGCGGCGCTGGAAGGCGGCCGCTCGGCGCTCGCCTGCGCCACCGGCCAGGCTGCCGAGGTCACCGCGATCCTCACGCTCTGCTCGGGCGGCGACCACATCGTGTCGGCGTCCACGCTCTACGGTGGCACGCACACGCTGCTCAACGTCAATCTGAAGAAGCTCGGCATCGAGACGACGTTCGTCGCGCCCGATGAGCCGGAGAATTTCCGGCGCGCCATCCGCAAAAATACCAAGCTGCTCTACGCCGAGACGCTCGGCAACCCGCTCATCAACATCGTCGACATCCAGGCGCTCGCCAAGATCGCGCACGAGGCCGAGATCCCGCTCGTCCTCGACAACACCGTGCCGTCGCCCTATCTCTGCCGCCCGATCGAATGGGGCGCCGACATCGTCGTGCACTCGGCGACCAAATACATCGGCGGCCATGGCACGACGATGGGCGGGGTGATCGTCGAGTCGGGCAAGTTCAACTGGGGCAACGGCAAGTTCCCCGAGTTCACCTCGCCCTCGCCCGGCTACCACGGCGTCATCTTCCACGAGACCTTTGGCGACTTCGGCTTCACGATGAAGGCGCGCATGGAGATCATGCGCACCTTCGGCCCGGCGCTCTCGCCGATGAACGCCTGGCTCCTGCTGCAGGGCCTCGAGTCGCTGCACGTGCGCATGGAGCGGCACTGCGAGAACGCGCTCGGCGTCGCGAAATTCCTGCGCGAGCACCCGCGCGTCGCCTGGGTCAACTACCCGGGCCTGCCCGACCACAAATATCACCGCCTGGCGCAGAAATATCTGCCCAAGGGCGCGTCGGGCCTGCTCAACTTTGGCGTCAAAGGCGGTGCCGAAGCAGGCGAGCGCTTCATCGAGGCGGCGCAGTTCATGAGCCATCTCGCGAACATTGGCGACGCGAAGACGCTGGTGCTCCATCCCGCGTCCACCACCCATCGCCAGATGGAGGAAGCCGACCTGCTGAAAGCGGGCGTCACCCCCGACATGGTGCGCATGTCGGTCGGCATCGAGACGCTCGACGATATCCTGTGGGACATCGACCAGGCGCTAAGCGAGGCCTCGAAAGCGTGATCAGCTACCAGATCATCGAGCACGGCAGGCCGCTGCAGAAGGTGCTCGGCGAGACGCCGAAACCCCAGGGAGCCGAGGTGCTCATGCGGGTCACGCGCGCGGGCGTCTGCCACTCCGATCTCCACATCTGGGAGGGCTACTTCGATCTCGGCGGCGGCAAGCGCTTCTATGTGAAGGAGCGCGGCTGCGTGCCGCCGTTCACGCTCGGGCACGAGCCCTTCGGCATCGTCGAGGCGCTCGGGCCCCGAGCGCGCGGTGTCAAGGCCGGCGACAAGCGCCTCGTCTATCCGTGGATCGGCTGCGGCAAGTGCGCCGTGTGCAAGAGCGGCCAAGACAACTACTGCGTCTCCGGCACGCGCTTCCTCGGCGTGAATCGCGCCGGCGCGTATGCGACACACGTGCTGGTGCCCGACGCGAAATACCTCATCGATACGCGCGGCATCGACGACGCCTTCGCCGCGACGCTCGCCTGCTCCGCGCTCACTGCTTACAGCGCGGCTGCCAAGCTCCCCAAGGTGGAGGCGAAGGACGAGGTGGCGGTGCTGGGCTGTGGCGGCCTCGGCCTGATTGGCATCTCAATTCTGCGCGCGCAAGGCGCGAAGAACATCGTTGCCTGCGACATCGACGATGCCAAGCTCGCCGCAGCGGCGAAGCTCGGCGCCAAGCGCACCATCAACACCCGCGCCTCCGAGGCGCCGGAACAGCTGCGCGGCATCGCCGGCGCGCTGGACTTCGTCGGCAGCCCGGCTACCGCCGTGCTCGGCATCGGCGCACTGCGCAAAGGCGGCCGTTACATCATCTGCGGCCTTTACGGCGGCGAGCTGGTGCACCCGCTGCCGCCGATCGCGCAACGCGCCATCGGCATCATCGGCTCCTACGTCGGCAATTTGCAGGAGCTGAAAGAGGTCGTCGCGCTGGCGAAGAAAGGCAAGCTCAAGCCGCTGCCGGTCAGCACGCGACCCGGTTCTGAGGCGAGCGGCGCGCTCGAGGATCTCAAGGCCGGGCGCGTGGTCGGACGGATCGTGCTCGACTTCGAGACCGTGCAATGACGCCCTTCTCCTGGCAGAACCCCTACGCCTGGCCGCGCAAGCCGGTCCTTGCGTCCAACGCCGTGGCCACCTCCCAGCCGCTCGCGGCGCAGGCCGGCTTGCAGATGCTGGCCGAAGGCGGAACCGCCGTCGATGCGGTGCTCGCTACCGCGATCACGCTGAGCCTCGTCGAGCCGGTCTCGAACGGCATCGGCTCGGATGCCTACGCGATCGTCTGGGACGGTCGCGAGCTGCATGGCCTGAACGCCTCCGGGCGTTCGCCGGCCGCGTGGACGCTGGATTACTTCGGCGGGCAGAAGACGGTGCCGGTCCGCGGCTGGAACAGCGTGACGGTCCCGGGCTGCGTGTCGGCGTGGGTGGAGCTGCACCGCAAATGGGGGCGCGTGCCTTTCGAGCGGCTCTTCGAGCGCGCGATCCGCTACGGGCGCGAGGGATTCCTCGTGTCGCCGACGATCGCGGGACAGTGGGCCAAGCAGGTGCCCGAGCTGAAGGCGCAACCCGGCTTCGCCGAGGCGTTCATGCCCGGCGGCTGCTCACCGGCGATGGGCGAGCGCTTTCGCTTTCCGGCGCACGCCGATGCGCTCGAGAGAATCGCCGCCACGCGCGGCGAGGCGTTCTACCGCGGGCCGCTGGCGGAGAAGCTCGAGGCGCATGCGAGCAAGCATGGCGGCGCGCTGAAGGCGTCCGACATGGCCGCGCACAAATCGGACTGGGTGACGCCGCTGCAGATGAATTACCGCGGCTACACGCTGCACGAGATCCCGCCCAACGGCCAGGGCATCGTCGCGCTGATGGCGCTCGGCATGCTCGAGAACTTCGACCTGCGCTCGCACCGCGTCGACGGGCCGGACAGCGTGCATCTGCAGATCGAAGCCATCAAGCTCGCCTTCGCGGATGCATGGCGCTACGTTGCCGACATCGACTACATGGACGTGCGGCCGGCGCGGCTGCTTGATCGCGAATACCTCAAGTCGCGGGCAAAGCTCATCGACCTCAAGCGCGCGCAGCAGTTCGGCCACGGCACGCCGCCGCAGGGCGGGACGGTGTACCTCACCGCCGCGGACGCGAGCGGCATGATGGTGTCGTACATCCAGTCCAACTATATGGGCTTCGGCGCGGGCGTGGTGGTGGACGGCATCTCGCTGCAAAACCGCGGCGCGGGCTTCGTGCTCGAGCGCGGCCATCCCAACTGCGTCGGGCCGAGGAAGCGCCCGTACCAGACCATCATCCCGGCCTTTGTCACCCGCGATGGCAAGCCGCTCATGAGCTTCGGCGTGATGGGCGGCACCATGCAGCCGCAGGGCCACACGCAGGTGATGGTGCGGCTCGCCGACTACGAGCAGAGCCCGCAGGCGGCTTGCGATGGCCCGCGTTTCCGCTTCGTGCAGGGCATGGACGTGAGCGTGGAGGAGGATGGTTTCCCGCACGCGACGCTCGAGGAGCTGCAGCGCCGCGGCCATCGCATCGTCACGATCGACGACTACAACCAGTTCGGAGCCGCGCAGCTCATCTGGAAGCTCGACGGCGGCTACTTCGTCGCGAGCGATCCGCGCCGCGACGGTCAGGCAGTGGGGTTCTAGATGCTCAAGATCTGGGGACGCGTCAATTCGGTAAACGTCAAGAAGGCACTCTGGGCGGCGGAGGAGCTGGGCGTCAAGTACCAGCGCACCGACGCCGGCATGGAGCATGGCGTGACGAAGACGCCCCAGTACCTGAAGATGAATCCGAACTCGCTCGTGCCGACGATCGAGGACGACGGCTTCATCCTGTGGGAGTCGCACACCATCGTTCGCTACCTGTGCGCGAAGCACGCCGCCGGCACGCTCTGGCCGACGGACCTGCGCACGCGCGCCGACGCGGAGCGCTGGATGGACTGGGCGTTCACCTTCCAGCGCGCCATGCGCGACGTGTTCTGGGGCCTGATCCGCACGCCGGCGGACAAGCGTGACCTGAAAGCGATCGAAGCGGGGCGCGAGCAGACCGCCAAGCTGCTGCCGGTGCTGGAGCAGAACCTGGCGGCCAGGAAGTACGTGACGGGCAGCGCCTTCACGATGGGCGACATTCCGATTGGCTGCGAAGTGCAGCGCTGGATGCGCGTGCCGATCGAGCGGCCGCGCTTCCCGGCGGTCGAGGCCTGGTTCGAGCGGCTGCGCGAACGGCCCGCTTACCGCAAGTTCGTCGACATCCCGCTCAGTTAGCCCGCGCGAGGACGGCGTCGCGTTGCGCACGGTCCTCGTGCGCGAGCTCGCGGGCGCGGGCGTAGAACTTGTCCAGGCTCCCGCCCGAAGCGGCGAGCAGGCGCTCGAAGGCGGGTACCAGCTCGGTATAGAGCGCGACCGACACCAGGAAGGCGTTGTTCGGCTCGGCCGGCACGACGCTTGGAAATGCGGCGCGCAGCCGCTCGAGCTCGGCGCGCTTCTGCTCGAGGATCGCCTCGGGCGGAAGGTGCGACGCGTAAATCGTCTTCAACCGCTCGCGCGTTTCCTTGACGCGCGCGTAGAACTCGCGCTTTCGCTGCTGGGCGGCCCGGAAAGCCTCGAGCTCGGCCGTGCGCTGCTGCGACTCGAGCCAGCGGCGCACCCCCTCTTCCTCCACCGTGACGGCGAAGGATTCATTGAACGTGGTGTCGTTCCTGGCATAGACGAGCTGGTGCGCCAGCTCGTGGAACACGAGCCGCGCCAGCTGCGCTTCCGGGTAGCGGATGAAGGTCGAGAGCAGCGGATCGTCGAACCAGCCGAGCGTCGAATAGGCAGGCACGCCGCCCACGTACACGTCGTAGCCTTCCTTGCGCAGCTTTTCGGCGTAGCGCCGGGCTTCCTGCTCGGCGAAGAAGCCGCGATA
>DASQIG010000543.1:0-2383 GCA_035631735.1 Burkholderiales bacterium
GCGTAGATGCTGCCGGTGGCGAGGCCCGCGAGCACCTGCAGGAGAACGGCTTCCATCAATACCCCAGGTAGGCGCGCCGCACGGCGTCGTCGCGCTTGAGATCGGCCGCGCTGCCGGAAAGCACCACGCGCCCCGTCTCGATGACGCACGCCTGGTCCGCCAGCTCGAGCGCCATGGCGGCATTCTGCTCGACGAGCAGCATCGCCACCTTGGACTCGGCGTTGACCGCCCGCAGGATGGCAAAGAGCTCGCGCACCACGAGCGGCGCGAGGCCGAAGGACGGCTCATCCAGGAGCAGCAGCTTCGGCGCCAGCATCAGCGCGCGCGACACGGCGAGCATCTGCTGCTCGCCGCCAGAGAGCGTGCCCGCCTGCTGGCGGCGGCGCTCCTTCAGTCGCGGGAAGTACGCGTAAATGCGCTCGACATCGCGCGCCACGGCGGGCCGGTCTTTGCGCGCGTAGGCGCCGAGCCGGAGGTTCTCCTCCGTCGTCAGGTGCAGGAATGTGCCCCGTCCATCCGGCACGTGCGCGATGCCGAGGCGCACGATGTCCTCGGTGCGCCGGCCGGCGATGCGCTGCCCGGCGAAGCGGATCTCACCCTCGGTGCGCACCATGCCGCAGAGCGCGCGCAGCGTGGTCGTCTTACCGGCGCCGTTTGCACCGAGCATCGCCGTGATCGAGCGTTCGCCGAGTCTGAAGTCGATGCCGTGGAGCACGCGCGTCGCGCCATAGCTCGCGCGCAGGCCGGCGACTTCGAGCAGTGCGCTCACGTGGAAGACGAGGCGGGCGCGCCGAGATAGGCGCGCACCAGCTCCGGATGGTTGCGCACCTCGGCCGGCGTGCCTTCGGCGATGCGCTTGCCGAAGTTGAGCGCCACCACCCAGTCGGACAGGCTCATCAGGAGCTGCATGTGATGCTCGACGAGCAGCACCGTGAGCTTGAGCCGCTCGCGCAGCGACCGGATCAGCGCGCCGATCGCGCCCACCTCTTCATGGTTCAAGCCGCTCGCCGGCTCGTCGAGCAGAAGGAGCTGCGGCTCGGCGGCGAGCGCGCGCGCAAGCTCCACGCGCTTCTGGGTGCCGAAGGGCAGCGCCGCGACCAGCGCACCGGCAAAGCGCTCGAGCTCGAGCAGTGCGAGCAGCTCGCGCGCCTTGTCGCGCGCCTCGGCATCGGCACGGGCGGCGTACGGCAGGCGCAGCGCCGCGGCGAAGAAGCCGCCGCGCGAGCGGCTGTGGCGCCCGACCATGACGTTCTCGAGCACGCTCATCGAGCGGAACAGCGCCAGGTTCTGGAACGTGCGCCCGATGCCCAGTGCAGCGATGCGATGGCGCGGCACGCCAAGGAGCGAGCGGCCGGCGAAGGCGATGTCGCCGCGCTCGCAGGGGTAAAGGCGCGAGATGCAGTTGAAGAGCGTGGTCTTGCCGGCGCCGTTCGGGCCGATCAGCCCGACGATGCGTCCGGCGGGGACGTCGAAGGACACGCCGTCGAGGGCCACGATGCCGCCGAAACGCACGGCAACGTCCTGCACGCGCAGCAGCGCCTGCTCCGCTCCCGCAGCCAACGCTTGTCCTCCTCCTTCGTTTTAATTCTACCGAGTTAGAATCGGTCACCCCCGCCCATCCCCACGAAAGCGCGCCCCGCATGAGCGAAGTCGCTCCCTACGCCGTCCGCGACGGCGTCGCCGTCATCACGCTTAACAACCCGCCGGTCAACGGCCTCGGCAACGCGTTGCGCGCTGGAATACTGCAGGGCTTGCAGCGCGCGGAGGGCGACGCGAGCGTCAAGGCAGTGGTGCTGATTGGCGCGGGCAAGGCGTTCTCCGGCGGCGCCGACATCCGCGAGTTCGGCAGACCGCGCGAGAAGCCGGACCTGCCGGACGTGAACGACTATCAGGATGCGATGCCCAAGCCGCTCGTCGCCGCCATCAGCGGCTTCGCGCTCGGCGGCGGTCTCGAGCTCGCGCTCGCTTGCCACTACCGCATCGCGACGCCGAAGGCACAGCTCGGCCTGCCGGAAGTGAAGCTCGGCATCCTGCCCGGCTCCGGCGGCACGCAGCGCCTGCCGCGCATCATCCCGGTGGCGAAGGCCGTGCAGATGATGACGGCCGGCAATCCGATCACCTCCGAAGAGGCGCTGCAGCTCGGCCTGGTCGACGAGATGGTGCAGAACGGCGATCTGCTGGCAGCTGCGGTCGTCTACGCCAACAAGCTGGTCGCAGAGCGCAAGCCGCTGCGGCGCATCCGCGACATGCGCGCGAAGGGCGAGGTCGATTTCAGGAAAGTGCGCGACGAGGTGGCCAAGGCCTCGCGCGGCTATCCGGCACCCCTGGAAATCGTCGCCTGCGTCGAAGCGGCAGTGACCAAACCCTTCGACGAAGGGCGCAA
>DASQIG010000544.1:0-2598 GCA_035631735.1 Burkholderiales bacterium
CGGTGATCGCCGACCTGCAGGCGCAGCTGTTCCGCGCGGTGCAGGCCGGCAATCTGGAGGAAGCAAAGCGCGTTCATGAGCGCATCACGCCGACGGCGGAAGTGTTCTACGCCGAGCCGTGGGTCGACATGCACAACCGCATGAAGGAAGCGCTGGTGCTGCTCGGCAAATTGCCGCGCGCAGTGGTGCGGCCGCCGCTCGTGAAGCTGCCGGCCGCCGAGATCGAGCGCATCCGCGCCGCGCTGGCCGCGGCGGGGCTGCTGCACAAAACACCATCACAGAGGAGAGAGACATCGTGGGTCGCATGAAACGCGTACTGCTGGCGCTCGCCGCAGCAGCGCTCGCGCCGGCGGCAGCGGCGCAGGAGCCGGTGAAGATCGGCATCGTGACGTTCCTCTCGGGCCCGGCGGCCGCGCCGTTCGGCGTGCCGGCGAAGAATGCGGCCGAATTCGTGATCGAGGTGCTGAACGCCGGGAAAGCGCCGGCGCCGTACAGCAAAAAAGGCTTTGGCGGCTCGCCGCTCGAGATGGTGATCGTGGACGAGGCGGGCAGCACCACCACGCAGGTCACCGAGTTCCGCAATCTGGTGCAGCGGCAAAACGTCGATCTGGTCGTCGGCTACGTCTCGAGCGGCAACTGCCTCGCGATCGCGCCGGTGGCCGAAGAGCTGAAGAAGCTCACCAACTTCTTCGACTGCGGCACGCCGCGCATCTTCGAGGACGGGTCCTACAAGTACGTGTTCCGCACCTCGCCCAGCGCGACGATGGATTCGGTCGGCGCAGCGCTGTACGTGAAGGACGCGAAGCCGAATGCAAGATCGATCGCCGGCCTCAACCAGAATTACGCCTGGGGCCAGGATTCCTGGGGCGACTTCGAGCTGGCGATGAAAGTCCTCGTGCCGAGCATCGAGGTGAAGACCTCGCAGATGCCGAAGCTCTTCGCCGGCCAGTACAACGCCGAGATCTCGGCGCTGCTCTCGGCGAAACCCGACGTCATCCACTCGAGCTTCTGGGACGGCGACCTCGAGGCGCTGATCCTGCAGGCGGGCCCGCGCGGCCTGATGAAGCAGAGCCTGACGATCCTCACCACCGGCGAGACCGCGATGCACAAGCTCGGGCCGCAGATTCCCGACGGCACGGTGCTCGGCGCGCGCGGACCGTTCGGGCCTTATGCGCCGAACAACCAGTACAACAAGTGGTTCCACGGCGGCTTCGTCGCCAGGTACAAGAGCGAGCCGAACTACGCTTCTTACCAGATGGCGCAGGCGCTCCTCGGCGTGAAGCTCGCGTGGGAGAAGGCGCAGGCAGCGAATGGCGGCAAGCGCCCGACCAACGAGCAGGTCGGCGCCGCGCTCGAGAACCTGACATACGAAGGCCCGGGCGGCACGGTGAGAATGGCGATCGGCAAGGGCCACCAGGCGATCATGGAAACCGCCTACGGCCAGACCAAGCTCGCGGGCGGCAAGCTGACCGTGGTCAACGTCAAGCGCTATCCCGCCGAGAAGGTGAATCCGCCGGAGGGCATGAAGGCGGCCGACTGGATCAAGGGCGGCTTCAAGGCCCAATAGAAACAGGGACAGTCCCTGTTTTTTCGCTTGGCGGAAAAATAGGGTCTGTCCCTAATCTCATCTGAACGAGCTCCTGTCGGTCGCCGTAGACGGCGTCATCTACTCGGCGTGGCTGTTCATTGCCGCGCTCGGGCTGACGCTGATCTATGGCGTGATGAAGATCGTCAACGTCACGCACGGCAGCTTCTACGCCATCGGCGCGTATGCGGCAGCGTCGCTCACCGCCGCGTGGCTCGCGCGCGGCTTCCCGCCGATGCTGTCGTACGCGGTGCTGGTCGTCGCCGCGATCCTGGTCGCGGCGCCTTTCGCGATCGCGATCGAGCGCCTGATCCTGCGCTTCATGTACGCGAAGGACGAGGTGGTGATCCTGCTCGCGACGTACGCGCTGTTCCTGATCCTCGAGGACGTGATCAAGCTGATCTGGGGCGTGAACCCCTACTTCATCGCCGAGCCGTACGCGCTGCTCGGCAGCTTCCAGGTGGCGGACATGGCCTATCCGACGTACAACCTGCTGCTGGTGGCCGCGGCGCTGGTCTTCGGCGGCGGCCTCGCATGGCTGCTGCATAGCACGCGCGCCGGCAAGCTGCTCGTCGCGGTGATCCACGACCCCGAGGTGAGCCGCGCGATGGGCGTCAATGTCGGCCGCTATTACCTGGCGACGTTCGCGCTCGGCTCGCTGCTCGCGGCGCTCGCCGGCGCGTTCACCGCGCCCACCGTATCGGTGGTTCCCGGTCTCGGCGTCGATGTGATCGTGCTGTCGTTCGCCGTCGTGGTGATCGGCGGCCTCGGCTCGCTGCCCGGCGCCGCGCTCGGCGCGGCGATCGTCGGCATCGTGCGCTCGCTCTCGGTGCATTACCTGCCGCAGCTCGAGCTGTTCGTCATCTATTTCGTCATGGCGGCGGTGCTCGCGGTGCGGCCGCGCGGGCTCTTCAGCCTCGCCGAGCCAAGGAAGATCTGAAGCGCGACCACACCGCTGCGGTGATCGGCGCAGCGCTCCTCGTGCTGGCGGCAGCGGGGCCATGGCTGCCGCA
>DASQIG010000545.1:0-1899 GCA_035631735.1 Burkholderiales bacterium
TTGGGCGCGATCAGCCGGGTCACCCAGCGGTCGAGGCGCTTGGGCTCCCCGGCAATGAGATCGTACGTGGTGGTCCCGGTTTCCTGCGGATCGCTCCAATGGATCTCGTAGTACGGCGGATCGGCGCGCCGGAAGATCTTCTCGCCCTCTTTGCCGACGGCGATGCAGGCGCGGTTCTCCTCGATGTCGGTGAGCGCGCGCACCTGACGCATCGCATCCTCGACCGTTGAGAACGGCTTCAGCTCGCTCAACGTATCCTTCGTCGCATAGACGAGCTCGATCTCGCCGCGCGCTGAGCGCTCGAGCGCTTCTCGCGGCGAGAGCCAGAGTGTGTGCACGGTTTCCGCCGCGTCGTGCAGGCCCTCCTGGCCCGGCGGGGCGGCGGCGACGAAGAAGCGCGTGTCGAAGCGGCGCGCCCGGCCGGGCGCAGTGACCCAGTGGCCGATGTAGCCCAATTCGCCTGCCGGCAGATACAGGTCTTCCCTTTCCAGCAGCTCAATGAACGGCCGATTGCGATCCGCCGCTAGCCGCGCCGCGCGTTCAGGCGCAATCAGCTCGCCCTTCGCATCGCAGGCGAGGAGGATGCCCGCCTCCTCGTAGCACTCGCGGATCGCGGCAATCCAATAGGGGATCGGCGGATTTTCACCCGGCAGGTTCTTTAGCCGCTGTACCAGCCGCGGATCGCTGTCGGCAGTCTCGAGCGAGCCGCCGGGAAAGACGTACGCGCCGCCGAGAAACGCCGAGCTCGGCGAGCGCTGCAGCATCAGCACCTGCGGGCCGCCGGGCGCGTCGCGCAGGAGCGCCAGCGTCGCGGCAGGGCGTGCGGCCTGGGCGGCCATCAGGGCACCAGGCGGCGCACGATCTCCGCAGCAGGCAGTATCTCGTCGATGAGATCCACCCCTTCGCCGGCGAAGATCAGCGCCGTGTCGAAGTCCTGCCGCTCGGCCGCCGCGTGATACGCCTTGCGCTCGGCGTCGATGCGCTCGCGCAGCGCCGCTTCCCGGCCGTGCCACGCCTCCGTGAACTTGTTGCGCAGCGCCCGGCCGGTGATCCCGGCCCAGCCATCGAAGCCGCGCACGACGTCGAAGACGGTCGTGCGGATGGTCGCGTCGCCGTTCGCCTGCACGATGCGCTCCTTCGCCCGCGGCGCGCTGAGCGCCTCGTGCGTCGCGCTGAAGCGCGTGCCGACCAGCACGCCCGCGGCGCCGAGCGCGATCGCCGCCTGATAGCCGCGGCGATCGGCGATGCCACCGGCGGCCAAAATTGGTTTATCAGGAGCCAAATCCCTTACTGCCGGGAGCAGCGCGAACAGCGATCGCTCGCCGCCATGACCGCCGGCTTCCGTGCCTTGCGCCACCAGCACGTCGGGCTGCGCTTCGAGCGCCTGCCGCGCGATCGCGAGGCTCTGCACCTGGCAGATCAGCTTCGCGCCGCTACGGCGGATTTTTTCGGCGAAGGGCCGCGGCTCGCCGAAGGAGAGCATCACCGCGGAGGGCTTGAAGCTCAGCGCCAGATCGAGCAGCGCCGGCTGCCTTGCCAGGCTCCAGGTGATGAAGCCGACGCCGACGCGCTCGCCTTCAGCGCGCTGGAATTCGCGCCGCATCCAGTCGGCATCGCCGTAGCCCGCGCCGATCAGGCCGAGGCCGCCCGCGCGCGAGACCGCGGCCGCGAGAGCGCCGCCGGAAACCAAACCCATGGGCGCGAGCACCACGGGTCTCTGGATGCCCAGCACGCCGGTGATCATGTGCGCATCTATGCCGACCTGCCGGCGCGATCCTTCTCGTTCTGCGCCTTGATCATGGCGCGCATGCGCTCCCAGTCGGCGTCCGAGAGCCGGTCGAGCTCGGTGAAGTAGGCGCCGGAGCCGGTGGCGAGATAGCCCGCGCCGTCGACGGCAAT
>DASQIG010000546.1:0-2948 GCA_035631735.1 Burkholderiales bacterium
TCCGTTGCTTGATGAGATCGGAGATCTCGGTTGCCTTGATGGACATATCGCTGATTCCTCTGAAAGATCTGCGCTTACCGGGCTCCGTGAAATTCAGGCGGTCAGCTCGTAGGCGATGCGGTCGAGCCGCGCGCGCAGCGACCCGTCGATGACCAGATCCCCCGAACGCAGCACCGCGCCGCCGATCAGCGCCGGGTCGATCCCGCAGTGCAGCCGCACGCGCCGTCCGAGCCTCTTCTCGAGAGCGGCGCCGAGCTTGCGGCGCTGCGTGTCATCGAGCGTCGCGGCCGAGGTCACTGCGACGTCGGCTACGCCATCGGCGGCATCCTTGAGCGTATCGAAGATGGCCGAGATCTCCGGCAGGTAAGCGAGGCGGCGGTTGGCGGCCAGCGTACGCACGAAGTTCTCGCCGTGCGCACCGAGCCCGGATCCGGCGATGCCGATCACGAGCTCGGCGAGCTGCTCCGGCGTCACGTGCGGGTTGCCGAGCAGCCTCTGCACGCGCGGATCCTTCACCACCTGCGCGGCGATGCGCAGCGCCTCCGACCAGGGTCCGAGACGCTGAGCCGCGCGCGCTTCCGCGAAGGCCGCGCGGGCGTAGGGTCGGGCGATGGTGAGGCGGTCTGCCATGTGTTGCTGATGATCTTCAGCCCTGCCGTCAGATCTGCGTCGCGAGCTGGTCGAGGAGGTCGGCGTGCTTGCGCGCGTCGATCTCGCGGCCGAGCAGCTTGGAGGCTGCGCCGACTGCGATGCCCGCGACCTCGCGCCGCAGCGATTCGCGTGCCCGCATCGCCTCGAGCTCGATCTGCTGCTGCGCGGCGGCGACGATGCGGGCACTCTCGCTACTGGCGACGCCCTTGGCCTGCTCGAGCAGCTCGTTGGCGCGATGCTGGGCATGATCGATGATCTGGTTGGCGCGCTCGCGCGCCTCGCGCACGATGGCCTCCGCCTTGCCGCGCGCTTCGCCGAGCTCCTGCTCGCCCTTCTCGGCGGCGGCGAGCCCGTGCGCGATCCGCGTCTCGCGCTCGTTCATCGGGCCGAGGATCATCGGCCACACGAATCTCATCGTGAACCAGATCAGCAGTATGAACACGATCATCTGCACGATGAGGGTGAGGTTGATGTTCACCGCTTGAGTCTCCTGCCTCGCAGCCGCGCCGCTGGCGCTTTAATGGTGCAGCGCGCCGAGGAACGGGTTCGCGAAGGTGAAGAACAGCGCGAAGCCGATGCCGATCATGGCCACCGCGTCCAACAGGCCCGCGACCACGAACATCTGGATGCGCAGCACCGGCAGCAGCTCCGGCTGCCGCGCCGAGCCCTCTATGAAGCGCCCGCCGAGAATGCCGAAGCCGATGGCGGTGCCCGCGGCCCCGAGGCCGAAGATGATGCCGACCGCCAGCACGGTCATGGCCTGGACATGTGCAATTTCCATTCAACTCTCCTCAAGAAACCCTTCGGATACTCTTCCAAATAAAACCCGTATCGCCTGCCGCCCGTCAGTGATGCTCACTGGCGAGCGCCAGGTAGACAACCGTCAATGTCATGAATATGAAGGCCTGCAGCACGATGATCAGCAGGTGAAAGATCGACCAGACGAGCCCGAGCAGGATCTGCACGATGATCCAGGTCCAGCCGCCGACGCTCGCGAGTGCCTCGAGCCCGCGCGACAGCGTCAGCACCGCGATCAGCAGAAAGATCATCTCGCCGGCGTACAGGTTGCCGTACAGACGCAGCGACAGCGACACGGGGCGCGCCAGCAGCGTCACCGACTCCAGCACCAAGTTCACCGGCACCAGCACCGCCTGCAGGAACAGGTTCTTGGAGCTGAAGGGCTGGAGCGTGAGCTCACTGATGAAGCCGAGGAAGCCCTTCATCTTCACGCTGTAGAAGATGATGAGCGCAAATACACTGAGCGACATCGCGAAGGTGGCGTTGAGATCCGTGCTCGGCACCACCTTCAGGTGCTCGAACCCGGCGCGGTGCGCGGCGGCCGGCAACAGGTCGACCGGCACGACGTCCATGATGTTGAAGAGCAGTATCCAGCAGAAGATGGTGAGCGCGAGCGGCGCGATCAGCTTGCTCGTGCCGTGAAAGGTATCCCGCACCTGGTTGTCGATGAACGACACCAGCACCTCGATGAACAGCTGGAACTTGCCGGGGACGCCGCTGGTGGCGCGGCGGGCGGCGAGGTAGAAGGCGCCGCCGAACAGCACCGCCAGCAGCACCGAGAAGAACACCGTATCGAGATTGATGGCCGAGAAGTCGACGATGCCCTCGGGCACCTTATTCGATAGGAACGTCTCGTGGTGAACGATGTAGTCGGTCGCGCCCCCGCTCCGCTCAGCCGCCGCCATGCCCAGCATCAATCCACCCGCTCACCTAGGCGCCGCGCCGCGCGCCGCCCACGGCGGGCAGCGCAGCGACCAGCGCGATCCAGTACACCAGGAAGGTCGCAGCGAACGCGGCGAACATCGCCAGCGGCGCCACCTTCATCAGCTTCAACACCACGACGAACAGCACGATCACGACGGCGAGCTTGACGGCCTCGCCGACGTAGAACGCGCCGAGCGCGCGCCACGCGCTAGCCGTTGCGGGCCCCGCGAATGCCACGCCCGCCATCGCGACGCTTCCGAGCGCGGCGATGCCGCCGCCCAGGAGCGCCGAGCGCGCCGCGAACCACCCTGACAGGCCCCAGGCGCACAGAGCCACCGTCACGGTCGCACCGGCCTGACCCAGCACGACGCCAAAGGCCAGCCGCCGCGCATGGGGCAGATCGATCGCCGACACCTTATATAAGTCCCAACTCAAGGGGCTCAAAAAGAGCCGCTGCGCTTGCGCCCGGAGCTCAGCGCAAGTGGCTTAACATTACTTGCCGTTCAATCACTTAGGACCACGGCGAAAAAGCCGCGGGATTATAGAGAGCGCCCGCGCCTCCGTCCACACGCGCG
>DASQIG010000547.1:0-6831 GCA_035631735.1 Burkholderiales bacterium
AGCGCGATGCCCACCAGCCCGTCCCGGCCGGTGACCGCGATCTCCGCGGTGGCGCCGTTCGCCAGCACGTAGAGCAGCGAGACGATGCTGCTCGTCGGGAAGTAGACGAAGCCCTGGGCCTCGCCCGATTCGTAGAGCGCCAGCCCGAGCGGCATCTGCACGCGCTCGAGCGAGGGCACGAGGCTCTGGTACTCGCCGCGCGGCATCGCCGCGAGCAGCAGGTTTTCCTTGGGCGCGAGGGCGCCGGCGGTCTTCGCCATCGCGCTTCATGGTACGCCCCTTTGGTGCGCTGGCGCACATAAGCGCAGGCGAGCGGGAGCGCGAAAAGCTAGCGGCGCGGGGAGACCAGCGCGAGCGCCCTGAAGTAGACGCTCGGGGGCAGCGCATCTCGCCCGGTGAGCCAGCGCGACAGGGCTTCGCCGGGGACGCCGAGCGCCTGGGCGAGCCCCGCTTCCCCGCCGCAAGCCTGCAGGGCGCGGGACAGGGTTTGCATCTGCGGCGACGGCTTGGCCATTGCCGGCATCTTCGCGTCGCCCGGCGATCATGGCTGTGCGGTGGCGAACAGACGCTCGTGCGCCGAGGTCGCAAGCTCGACCGAACCGAGGAGGCACCCGATGTTGATTCGTACAGCGATGGCCGGCGCCGCACTTGCGGCCGTGAGCGCCGGATGCACCCAGCCGCCAGCCCCGAAGAGCGCGGCGATCAACGACAAGGTCTATGCGGTGACGCCGGCCGAGATCACGGTGAAGGGCCCCGTCATGAGCGGCGCGCTGAGCGAGATGAAGATCGTCGAGCGCGTCGAGGACGGCTCGGGCCGCGTCGACCAGCCCGCGCGGCTGACCGGCAAGCTCGTGCTCACCAACGTGTCGAAGGACCAGAGCCTGCGCATGCTCGGCGGCAAGCTGATCTACATCGACATGCAGGGCAGGCGCATCCCGCTCGAGGACAAGCGCAGCGAGCCGACGCTCAAGGCCTCGTCACCCTACGGCGGCCAGGAGCGGCTCGACCCGGGCCAGGACGCGAGCCAGCAGGTGGAAGCGGAGTTCCCGGTCGAAGCGCTGAAGTTGAAGCGCCTGAAGGAGATCCGGCTCGAGGTGCTGTACATCCCGTCGGCCTACAAGCAGGAGACGATGAACTTCGGCGTCTCGATCGCCCAGCCGTAGGCCGTTCGTACGTCACGGCCCGGGACGTGCGAGACTCGCGCATGGACTGGAACCGCATCGAAGCCGACTGGCAGCGCTTCAAGCACGCCGCCAAGCGCCGCTGGGACCGCCTGGGCGAGCAGCAGCTCAACGCCATCGGCGGGCGGCGCCACCTGCTCGCAGCGCGCATCCGCGACGTCTACGGCATGAGCGATGCCGAGAGCGAGCGCGAGATCGCCGCCTGGCAGGCCGAGCTCACCTGATGCGGCCGCTGCACTATCCGCGCTACGAGCCCCTGAAGCAGCGACCGCCCGGCGCGGGCGCGTTCTTCGACTACGTGGAGGACGCGCTGCGGCGCGCGGCGCCCAAGGCGCGCTCCTGCCGGATCGATCGGCGCTCGCGCTACACCGCGGCGTCGCCGTTGCGCGCGGCGCGCGCAGCGGCGCTCGCTCCCGCACGATGAGCAAGCGCCTGCAGGAGGAGCTCGGCGCGATGCTCGAAGCCTACGACGTGGTGCGCCGCGCCGACGAGCAGCGCCAGCGCCGCGCCGAGAGCGAGGGCCTCGCGTTCCTCGCCGGGTTCGCGGAGGTGCGGCGCAGGACCGTACGCCCGGTGTTCGAGTCGGCGGGGGCCATGCTGAAAGCGCGCGGCCACGACTTCGCCATCCACGAGGAGGAGTTCGTCTTCGGCGCCGACGGCCGCGCGAGCGAGGCGGCGATCCGCCTCGCGATCACGCCCGCGGGCATGGCCTCCGCCGCGCCGGCGGATGCGACGCGGCGCGAGCTCGCGTTCGCGACGCTGCACTACAACCGCACCGTCTGCATCACCAACGGCGCCGTGCCGCAGGCGGGCTCGGCGTCGGGCGCGGCCGGCGGCTACACGCTCGCGCAGATCGACACGCAGCTCGTCGAGGATCACGTGCTCAAGCTGGTCGCTGCGCTGGTGCGCACTTAGCAGGCGCCGATAAATTGGACGCCGAAAGCACCGACAGCGACTTCTTCGACCCGGGCCTGGGCTCGGGCGAACGCCAGGCGCTCGCGAGGGAGGACCTGCTCGCGCGGCTCACCAGGATGATGCAGAGCTGCGAGGGCTGCGAGAGCGTCGCGGTCACCGGGCTGACGCGCCTGAACACGCCGGACTCGGCCGGCTGCAACTGGTCCGCGTCCGTGGTGCTCGCGCCGGCGGGCGTCGCGCCGGAGGTCTACACGCTCGCCTACGCGTCGGTCGTCTTCATGGCGCGCTCGAGCTGGAACCTCAAGTAGTCTGAAAAAGTCGCCCCCGCGAAAGCGGGGGTCCAGTTTCTTTCTCAAACACCATGGGTTCCCGCTTGCGCGGGAACGACATGAGGCCGTCTTCCCCGCGAAAGCGGGGACCCAGTTTTCTAAAATGATGGGTTCCCGCTTGCGCGGGAACGACGATTGGCCGAGATTCCTCAATCAGTCGAGCGCGAGCCCCGCGTCGGCGATGAGCTTGCGCCAGAGCGCGAGGTCGTCGCGGTTGATTTCCAGCAGGCGCTCGGGCGTCGAGCCTTCGGCGGCGTAGCCGTAGCTCTGCATCCGCTCGATCACGTCGGCGCGCTTGACGATGATGTTCAGCTCGCGGTTCAGGCGCTCGACGATCTCGCGCGGCAGCTTCGCCGGGCCGTAGACGCCGGCCCATTGCCGCACGGTCACTTGCGGCAGCCCCGCCTCGGCGACGGTCGGCACCTCGGGCATCAGGCCGCTGCGCTGGTCGGCGAGCACGGCGAGCGTGCGCAGGCGCCCCTCTCGCGCGAGCTGGATCCCTGCCGGGTTGCTGAGGAAGGTGCACTGCACGCGGCCGGCGATCAGGTCCGGCGTGAGCGGGCCTTCGCCCTTGTAGGGCACGTGCACCATCGCGATGTTGGCGGCGTTCATGAGCTGCACCATCGACAGGATCACCAGCGGATTGCCGGTGCCGTAGTTGAGCTTGCCGGGGTTGGCGCGCGCGTGTGCGATGAACTCCTGCAGCGTCTTCGCCGGCACGTCGGGATGCACGTCGAAGAAGAACGTCGCGCGGCCCACCAGCGCGAGCGGCGTGAAGTCCCTGAGCGGCTCGTAGGGCGGTGTCTTGCGCAGCGCCACCGCGGCGGTCATCGCGCTGTTCGAGCCGAAGAACAGCGTGTAGCCGTCGGGCGCCTGCCGGGTCACGTACTCCGCGCCGATCGCGCTGTCGGCGCCGGGCCGGTTCTCGATCACCACCGGCTGGCCGAGCTGTTCGGCGAGCGCGGCGCCGATGATGCGCGCGGTCGGGTCGGCCGAGCCGCCGGGCGGGAAGCCGACGATGAAGCGGATCGGCTTTGCCGGGTAGCTCTGCGCGGAAGCGCCGAGCGCAACCATGAGCGCCGCCGCGAGCGTGAATAACCTGGTCATGGGCCTCCTCCTGCGCCGATTTTATCCGGCGTGAAAAAGTGCTGTGTCGCGCCGACAACGGCATCCTCCACTCGGCGTCCGACGCGGAAATAGTTCGCCGACATTCGCGTGTACCGGTGCGACACTGGTGCGCCCTTTTCCTAGGAGGGAAAACATGATGTCAATCAAGCGAACCAGCATCCTGCTCAGCTTCACCCTGCTGCTTGCCACGGGCTGCGCCACCACGGGCGATTTCCTCGGCGACACGCGGACCACCACCCGGGTGAAAACCGCGATCTACAACGAGCCCGAGCTCAAGGTCATGGCCATCCATGTCTCCACCGAGGACGGCGTGGTGACATTGAGCGGCACGGTGAAGACGAAGGCTGAACGGACGAAAGCAATCCAGGTCGCGCGCAAGGTCGAAGGTGTAAAGCAGGTGAAGAACGACCTGGCGCTAGAGCAGTAAAGCGTCCGTAGCCACCCCAGCCCCGGCCGCCGGCAAAGGCGAGCCGGGGCTTTTCTTTCAGTATCGTCGGCTACCGGTGACAGCTGTACCGGTACGCGACGCGCGGAAGTCCCGTCGGGGCGGGTCCTGTCGATTTGCATCGACCGCAAATGCACCGCGCCCGCGACATGACAAGGCCGCCCAGCGCTCGGAGAATGACTGCTCCCCCCCGAGCCATCCACCCTCCCTCCCTTGGGCATGGCTCCCTAAGAGGCCGCTTTCGGGCGGCTTCTTTTTTCTGGGTGAGCCCGGATCGCCAGGAAGCGGCGGCAGTTTCGAAATGTAGGCGTTTTCCTGACAGACGCGGCGCCCGCGCCTGCCCAGAATAGAAATCCCCTAGAGCCATCCCCGCCCTCCCTTGGGGGTAGCTCGATCCAGAGGCCGCCTTCGGGCGGCTTCTTTTTTTAGCGCTTGCCTTCGAAGCCGCGCACCAGCGCGGCGCGCTCGCGCCCGGCCTGCATGAGGAGCGAGAAGTCGGAGCCCGAGAGAATGAGCTGCACGCCCATCGCGATGTGGCGCTGCAGGAGCTCGGGCGTGTACAGGCCGCCCATGCCGGGAAACTTGCCGTGCTTGCGGCACGCGGCGATGACTTTCCTGTACGCCTCGGCGACCCGCGGATCGTTGAACTGGCCGGGAATGCCCATCTCGAAGCACAAATCGTTCGTGCCGATGAGAAGCACGTCGATGCCCGGCACCGCCGCGATCTCCTCGCAGTTCGCGACGCCCTGCGGCGATTCGATCATCACCACGACGAGCGTCTCCTCGTTGACGATGCGCGCGGCCTCGCCTACCGGCATCGTGGCGAAGCCGAGCTGCTGCAGCCCGCCGCCCATCGAGCGGTGCCCGACCGGCGGATAGCGGCACGCGCTCGCCACGCGCTGCGCTTCGGCTGCGCTGCCGACATGCGGTACCACGATGCCCTGCGCGCCGTTGTCGAGCACGCGCGACGCGTGCCAATGCTCGAGCCCCGCGACGCGCACCACCGGCGTCACGCCCACCGCGAGCGACGCTGCCGCGATCTGGCACGCGTTGTCGAGGTCCATCGAGTTGTGCTCGCAGTCGATGAACAGCCAGTCGTAGCCGCAGGTCTTGGCGATCTGCGCGATGTCGACGGTGCGCGCCTGGCGCAGGCCCAGGCCGATGGCCAGCTTCCCGGCGCGCAGCTGCCGCAGGGCGTGGTTGGGGACGGTTGTCATGGTCACATTGTGCGGTAATTCAGGCCCGGCGCCTGCACTAGTTCACTGAATAAGCGCCCTTTTCCGCCGCGCATCCCGCCTTGCGCGCCAGTGGTCGGCGCACCCCCGTGACTGCGGAAAAGGACACAGACCGCTGTCGGCTCTAGGCGTAACTTGCGATCCGTGCCTCGCCGACTCCTCCTCCTCGGGGTCGAGACACAAAAGCCCGGCTAATAGGCGAACGCCAACCCGGGCTTTTTCATTTGTACTCCCGGCTGGACTCTATAATTACACTGTCTTCGTGTAATTTCCCGGCCCGGCCAAATCAAGAACGTCACCATCACCCTCGACGACGAAACCGCCGCGCGCGCGCGGGTCAAGGCGGCGGAGCGCAACATGAGCCTCTCGCGCTACATCGGCGAAGTACTGCGCGCGCACACGCGCGGCGACGACGAGTACGAGCGCGCGATGCGGCGTTGGCTCAGCCGCAAGCCCGTTCGTCTCAGGCGCCCTGGTGAGCGATATCTGGCGCGCGAGGAGCTCTACGACCGGGCGGCAATGCGACGGCTGGACGACGCGGCGCGGAAGAAGGGCAAGCGGTCGTGAGCCCCGCAGTATTCGTAGACACGAATGTGCTCTTGTATGCGTACGACACCGCAGAGCCCATGAAGAACGTGCGCGCGCGCGAATGGATAACCCGTCTTTGGCACGATCGTCGCGGCCGCACGAGCATGCAGGTGCTCTCCGAGTACTACTCCAACTTGACGCGGAAGTTACGCTTGCCGGCGGAGACGGCCTGGGATGACACCGCCTCGCTTTTTGCTTGGCGGCCGCTGCCAATCGATGAAGGCGTGCTTCGCCGCGCGCGCGAGGTGCAGCGGCGCTACCAGATCTCGTGGTGGGACAGCATGATCGTCGCCGCCGCGCAGCTCCAGGATTGCCTCGTCCTCCTCACCGAAGATCTGCAGGACGGCATGGTGTTTGGCACGCTCGCGGTGCGCAGTCCGTTCAGCTCAGTGATCGAAGAGCCACCGGCGGCATATCACGTCGCACGCGCCGCGCCTTTGCATCGGCCGCGCGGCAGGCCCAAACGCATGGCCGCTTGAGGAATTCGGTAGTTACTTTTTGCAACAACCCGGTTGTAACTCCGGCGCGGTTCGCGCGTTAGGGAGAGGTACCCGCGGGCCTTTCCGCGGCACCGCAAAAAAGGAGATACGACCGTGATGAAGAAACTCGTCTGCATGGCCGGCGCGGCAGCGCTGGTGGCGATGGGGTCAGCGTTCGCGCAGGCGCCCGCCGAGAGCAAGGGTGACGTACGCAAGGACACGCGCGACATTCGCCAGGACCGCCGCGAGATCCAGAAGGACAAGCGTGAAATTCGCCAGGACCTGCGCGAGGGTGACAAGAAAGCCGCCGCGCGCGAGCGTGCCGACCTGCGCAAGGATCAGCGTGACCTGCGCAAGGACAAGCGCGAGCGGCGCGAGGACGTCAAGGGCAAGTCCTAAGCGAGCTTCATCTGCGCGAGCACTGCGCGGCCGAGCGGGCCGTAAGGATTGCCGAGCGTCTCGGTGAGCTCGAAGTGGTTGTAGCCCTCGGCGCGGACCAGCTCGCATGATTTGCCGGCGAGCGTCAGCGCG
>DASQIG010000548.1:0-1770 GCA_035631735.1 Burkholderiales bacterium
AAAAGATGCAGCGGCTCGGCGATCGGCCGGGCGGCGAGATATTCTTCCAGTGTGAGCGGCTTCCTGAAGAGCGCGTGCGGGAAGCGCAGTGCATTCGCTCGCTGCGCGACGCACAGCTTGCCGAAATCCTCGCGCTTCGCGTCATAGGTGCGCATGTAGTAGGCGGTGAGGAAGGCAAAGCTTGCATTGGGGCCTCCCGCGCCGTAGGGGTAGACCGCGTCGCGCGCAAACTGGCTGAAGTTCGCGAGCGTCAGCCGAAACGAGTCGACATGATTCGTGTCGCCGGCGACGCAGGCGACGACATCGGCATCGCCGCTTTGCACCGCGCGTGCGGCGCGGCGCAGCTGCACGACGCCGCTCGCCCCGCCGAAAGGCACGTGATCGAGCCAGCGCGGCGACAGGCCAAGATGCTGCGTCAGGCCGATCGCGGTGTCCGGCGCGAGCGTGAAGCTCGAGACCGAGAAGCCGTCGACGTCCTCCTTGCGCAGGCCGGATTCCTTGAGCAGCTCGGCGAGGCAGCGGGCAAGCCACCAGTGCGCCGCGCGGATCGAATAGCGCACGTAGGGCACCGTTACCGGAACGGCCACCGCTACACCCTCGTAGCCGCGCCGGCTCATTGAGCCCTCATTTGCGTCGCTTGCGCTCGCGCAGGTCGAACGACTGGCTCGGCTCGAGCGCGAAGTCGGCGAGCTTCGCCTTCTGCACTTTATTGGTAGACGTGACCGGCAGCCCGGCTAGAAAGGCGACGTGCCCGGGCGCCTTGAAGTAGGCGAGGCGCTCGAAGCACCAGTCCTGGATGGAGAGCGCGGTGTCGCGCTCCGCGGTGGTGCCGGGGTTTACCACGACGCAAGCCATGACTTCCTCGTCGCGCACCGCATCGGGCACCGCGATGACCGCAACCTGCGCGACCGCGGGGTGCTCGGCGAGCACCGCCTCAACTTCAAGAGCGGCGATGTTCTCGCCGGCGCGCCGGATGATGTTCTTGAGGCGATCCACGAAATGCAGTTGCCCGTCGGGTCCGCGTCGCACGGCGTCGCCGGTGTGGAACCAGCCGTCGCGCCAGGCATGCTCGGTCGCCGCTGCGTCTTTGAGATAGCCCGAAAAGAATCCGCGCCGCGCATCGCGGCCCGCCTGTCGCACGAGCAGCTCACCGGATTGCGCTTCGATGGAAACCTCCAGCCCCGGTGGAGGCCTGCCGAAGCACCGGGTGCCGACATGGCGCGGCTCGCGGCTTGCCGAAACGAGCGCGCCGCCGCCGGTCTCGGTCATCGCCCAGCTCTCGATCAGCGGGAAGCCGAAGCGCGCCTCGAACGCCGCGTGGTCCTTGGGATTGGCGTTGGCACCGTAGCCGAAGCGTACGCGATGAGTGCGATCCTCGGCGGCCGGCGTGAGCTGCATGAGGATCGCCGGCATGACGCCGAGGTAGTGGACGATGGTCGCGCCGGACTCGACGACGTGGCGCCACCAGGTGCGCGGGTGGAAGCGATCGAGCTGCACCACGCAACCGGCGGTGAGGATCATCGCCGAGGTCGAGACGGCGAGCGCGTTCATGTGGAACAGCGGCAGCGGTGTGATGAGCCGTTCTTCGCCGTAGCGCAAGGCGCAGAGGCCGCCTTCGGCGACGTAGCGCCTGCCGACATTGAGAAAGTAGAAGTTGCTGAGCAGGCAGCCTTTCGGCTTGCCGGTCGTGCCCGAGGTATAGAGCAGCGCGCATTCGTCGGCGTTGCCCGGCGCCGGCGCGCGCGGCGGGTCGAAGCGCGCCAGCGCCGC
>DASQIG010000549.1:0-1832 GCA_035631735.1 Burkholderiales bacterium
CCGAGCGCTAGCCGGTCCTTTAGCGCCGTCGCACCGCCGCGAGCTCGCGGGCCCGGAGGTACATGTCCGCTGGAAGAACGTCGTGTCCGCGGAGCCAGCCCGACAGGACATCGACGGAAACGCCGAGCTTCTTGGCGAGCGGCGCTTCTCCGCCGCAACCCTGCAGGGCGCGTGACAGGGTAGCCATCTGGGGCGAGGGTTTAGCCATGGGCTGCATCTTCGGCCGGCGCCTCATCCCGCGCCGTGCGGTAGCGAACATAAGGCGCGGCGCGCGCACCGTCTGTACGCTGCCAGACCGATTGCGCGCGGCCGGGCCGCGACAATGGGTCCGTGTTGCAGCGCCAATCCTCCACCGCCGCCTGGCCTGCGCTCTGCGCCGCGGTCGCTGGAGTGCTGCTCTTTGGTGCGGCGGCCCAATTCTTCCTACGCGTGGCAGCGGACGTCGACCCGCCTGCGTTCCTTCTCTCCGGGCCGCAAGTGTTGCGCTGCCCGAGCTGCGGCTGGATCGAGGCGAAGCGCGAGCTCGCGCCGCTCGCCGCCGATCCGCAGGCGCTGAGGATCTACGAGTACACGCTGCGCATGCAGGACGGCTCGATGAGGGTTTTCCAGGAGACGCTGCCGACGAGCTGGCGCCTCGGCGAGCGCATGATGCTCATCGAAAGCAACGGCGCGCTGGACTAAGATCGCTCTGCGGCGGCAGCCGATCTGTACGCTGCCGCGGTGACTACGACAAGAGCGGTGAGGCCCCCGGCTTGATGGTCCCGTAGCAGGCGCAGCAGGCGGCTTCGAGGCCGGGCTCGTCCAGGATGCGGATGTTGCCGCGGCTGTACTCGATCAGCTTCTGCCGCTGCAGCGACGACGCGGCTTCGGTGACGCCGACCCGGCGCACGCCGAGCATGTGGGAGAGAAATTCGTGCGTCATGCGGAACTTCGGAGAGCGCATCCGATCGCGTGTCATTAGCAGCCAGCGCGCAAGCCGCGCCTCGACGACGTGGAAGCGGTTGCATGCCGCGGTCTGCGTGATCTGCGCCATCAGCGAGTGGAGGTAGCGGTTGACGGCGCGCTGCAGCGCCGGGTTGCGCGCGAGCTCGCGCCGAAAGCCCGCCGCGCTCAGGCGCAACGCGCTGCCTGCGCCCTGCACCAGCGCCTTGACCGGCGAATGCGCGATCCCCAGTGCGAGCGACGCGCCGACCATGCCTTCGCGGCCGACCAGCCCGACCTCGATGTCGAGGTGGTTCTCGACCGGCAGCAGGAGCGACACCATCGATTCGCAGGGAAAGTACACGTGAGCAATGGGAGCGTTGGCCGCGTAAAGCACCTCGCCGAAGGCGAGCGTCACCGGGGCGAGCCTGGGCAGCAGCGTTTCGTACGCCTTGCGCGGCATCGCCGCCAGCAGCTCGTTCTGGATCGCGCGTGTTGCCATCGCCGCATTGTCCGCGGCCGCGCGTGCTTCGGATGTGCGCTCGCGCACGCATGCCTGGGTCAATTACAAAGGTTCGGTGGCGCACAGACGCTGGTCGCGGCGCTGCCGCATGCTCGGGCGACCAAGGAGAACACCATGCTCATCCGCTCAGCGATCGCCAGCGCCGTGTTTGCCGCAGTGACCGTCGGATGCACGCCGCCGCAGGCGCCGAAGAGCGCCGCGGTCAACGACAGGACCTATGCCGTCACCCCCGGCGCGATCACGGTGAAGGGCAGCCCGCTCAGCGGCGCGCTCACCGAGATGAAAGTCGTCGAGCGGGTCGAGGAGGGGTCCGGGCGCATCGACCAGCCGGCGCGGCTCACCGGCAAGCTGGTGCTGAAGAACGTGTCGCCCGACCAGAGCCTGCGCG
>DASQIG010000550.1:0-2651 GCA_035631735.1 Burkholderiales bacterium
CATCGCGGTCATGAGCTTGGTGATCGACGCGATCGGCGTGATCGCGTCCGCGTTCTTGTCGATGACCACCTCGCCGGTGTCGGCATCGAGCACCAGCGCGGACGACGACCTCAGGTAAACGGTCTTATGAGCCTTGGCTTCACCCGCTTGGGCAAAGCCGATTGCGAGCGCGAGCACGAAGAACAGCGCGAAGACGGCGACAATTCCCTCGAGCGGGTGGAGTTTCCGTTGCATTGCGGGCAGATCTTCTCTGGCGGGCGGTTTATTGGTTATCGGTTATGCATGCCCTGATCGGATCAGGGACTTGTCGCAGTGTGCCCTACGCCTCAGCAAAACGCAAACGAAATCAGTCACTAGCTGTGAACTTCTAGAACCAGTGTGAACTGGTTCTCCCTGTCGCCACCAGGCTACAGCGCGGCCGCGTCTTCGAGGACGGCCTCGGCTTGCGCGCGCTGCTGCTGCAGGGCCCACATGCGCGCGTATTCGCCTTGCGCGTCAAGAAGTTGCCGGTGCGTGCCGCGCTCGACGATGCGACCGTGCGATAAAACGAGGATCTGGTCCGCATCCATCACCGTGGAAAGGCGATGAGCGATGACCAGCGTCGTGCGGCCTACGGAGATGCGCTCGAGCTCGGCCTGAATGGCCTTCTCTGCGCGCGAATCGAGCGCTGAGGTCGCCTCGTCGAAGATGAGGATGCGCGGATTCTTAAGGAGCGCGCGCGCGATCGCGACGCGCTGCTTTTCACCGCCGGACAGCTTGAGTCCGCGCTCACCTACCATCGTCTCGTAGCCCGCCGGCAGGGTGATTATGAAGTCATGGATGTGCGCCGCGCGCGCCGCCTCGTATACCTCGGCGTCGCTCGCCTCCGGCCGGCCGTAGCGGATGTTGTAAAGGATCGTGTCGTTGAACAGCACCGTGTCCTGCGGAACGATGCCGATCGCCGCGCGCAGGCTCGCCTGCTTCACTTCGCGGATGTCCGCACCGTTGACGAGGATCGCGCCCGCAGCGATGTCGTAGAAGCGATACAGCAGGCGCGCGATGGTCGACTTGCCGGAGCCCGAATGGCCCACCACCGCGACGCGATGACCCGCCGCGATGGTGAAGCTCACGTCGAAAAGGATCTGGCGCGCACGCTCGTAGTAAAAGTCGACGTGGCGGAACTCCACCGTCGCCGGCCCCGGCGGCAGCTCGGGCGCGCCCGGCTTGTCCGCTACCTCGCGGTGCTCGTGCAGCAGCCGGAACATGCGGTCCATGTCGAGCAGCGCCTGCTTGATCTCGCGGTAAACCATCCCGAGGAAGTTGAGCGGAATGTAGAGCTGGATCAGCAGCCCGTTCACCAGCACGAGATCGCCAAGCGTGAAGCTCTTCAGCGCCACGCCTTGCGCGGCGAGCACCATGAGGGCGGTGACGGCCGCGGCGATGATCAAGCTCTGGCCGATGTTGAGCACGCCGAGCGAGGCTTCGTTCTTCACCGACGCGGTCTCGTACTTGCGCAGGTTCTCGTCGTAGCGGCGGGCCTCGTACTCTTCGTTGCCGAAGTACTTCACGGTCTCGTAGTTGAGCAGGCTGTCGATGGCACGCGAGTTGGCGCGCGAATCGAGCTCGTTCGCCTGGCGGCGGATGTTCATGCGCCACTCGGTCACCGCGACCGTGAAGGCGAGGTAGACGACGACCGCGCCGAACGTGATCGCGGCGAAGCGCCAGTCGAACTTGGCGATCAGCACGACCGCCACCAGGCTGAACTCCAATATGACCGGCAGGATGGAGAACACCAGGTATGAGAGCAGCGTCGAGATGCCGCGCGTGCCGCGCTCGATGTCGCGCGTCATGCCGCCGGTCTGGCGCTCGAGGTGGAAGCGCAGGCTCAGGCTGTGCAGGTGGCGGAAGACGCCGAGCGCGAGGCGCCGGATCGCGCGCTGCGTGACCGGCACGAATACCACGTCGCGCAGCTCGGCAAACATCGTCGCCGAGAAGCGCAGGATGCCGTAGGTGGCGAGCAGCGCGACCGGCACCGCGACCATCGCGGTCTGCGCATCCAGCCGATCGACCACCGATTTCATCACCAGCGGCACACCGACGTTGGCGAGCTTCGCGCTGATCAGGCACGCGAGCGCCAGCAGTACGCGCCACTTGTACTCCAGCAGATACGGAATCAGCAGCCGAACGGCGCGCCATTCGTCGCCTTGCAGTCTTTGCGTCGGTGCCGCGTTATGCGCCATGCGAGCGGCGGATTCTATGTGCTTGACGCCACACCGCGCGCGCGGCTAGCACTCAAACGTTCGTTTGAATCGGATTTCCCCATGAGCCTGCGCGCCGTCAAGCCCCAGCACGAGACCCGCACCCGCATCCTCGATGCCGCCGAGGAGCTCTTCATGCAGCACGGCTTCGAGGGCACCTCGATGCGTCTGCTCACCGCCAAGGCCGAGGTCAACCTCGCTGCAGTGAACTATCACTTCGGCTCCAAGCACGCCCTCGTCGAAGCCGTGTTCCGGCGGCGCCTCGATCCGATGAACGCGGCGCGGCTCGCCGAGCTCGACAAGCTCGAGGCGGCCGAGCGCCTGCCCCAGCCCGAGGGCATCATCCGCGCCTTCATCGCGCCGGGCCTGCGGCTGATGGAGGACGCGAAGGGCGGCGGCCGCAATTTCGTGCGC
>DASQIG010000551.1:0-1565 GCA_035631735.1 Burkholderiales bacterium
ATGCGCGCTTCGCTATCCGGCACGTCGTGCGCGGCGATCTTCAGATAGGGCAGCGTCACCGGTATACGAGGACAGGAACGCTGGAGCGCGCGATTACGTCCGCCGCGACGCTGCCGAACGCAAGGCGCGCCAGGCCGCGCCGTCCATGGCTGCCGATGACGATCAGATCGCAGTTGCGCTTTTGCGCCGCGGCCACGATGCCGTCTCCGGGCGTGAACGCGCGATCGACGGCAGTCGCGAAGCGCACGCCAGCGTCGCGCGCGGCGCGCGCCACGCCGTCGAACCATTGCGCGCGCGCTTCGCGCAGCTGCTTCCGGGACGAGCGCTCGGGCGGCAGCCGGTAGCCGTCGCCATAGACGCTACGCGGGCCAGAGCGCAGTGCGTGGTAAGCCGTGATCCGCGCGCCGGCTTCCTTCGCGAGCGCGATCGCTTTGCGGGCGGCCTTGCGCGACGCGCCGGAGCCGTCGAGGGGCAAGAGGATGTGCTGGAACATGGCGTCTCCTTTATCTGCTGCCGGCCAGGATCTTCTCCAGGCCGGCGATGTCGAGAATGCGCACGTGCTTCTGCTCGACTGCGATGAGCCCCTCCTTCTGGAACTGGGAGAAGAGCCGGCTCACCGTCTCGAGCTTGAGGCCGAGGTAGCTGCCGATCTCCTCGCGCGTCATGCGCAGGTTGAAGTCCGATTGCGAGTAGCCGCGGCGCAGGAAGCGCTTCGAGAGGTTCGACAGGAACGCCGCCAGGCGCTCTTCCGCCCGCATTGACCCAAGCAGCATCATCACGCCGTGGTCGCGAACGATCTCGCGCGACAACACTGCGTGGAGGTGGCGCTGGAGCTGGGGATAGTCGCGCGACATCGATTCGATGAGCGAGTAGGGCATGACGCAGATGTCGCTGTCTTCCAGCGCCACTGAGGTGCCGTTGTGGCGGCCGGCGCCGATGCCGTCCATGCCGAGGAGCTCGCCGCCCATGAAGAAGCCGGTGACCTGCTCGCGGCCCTCGCCGTCGACCACGCTCGTCTTGAACGTGCCGCTGCGGATGGCATAGATCGCGGTGAACTCGTCGCCCGCGGCGAACAGGCTCTCGCCGCGCTTTATGCGCCGGCGGGCGTAGACGATGTTCTGCACTTGCTCGAGGTCCTCGATGCAGATGCGCCCGGCAGGCACAGCTCGCGCAGGTTGCAGCTCGTGCAGGTGACTTCAAATCTGCGATTGGCGTCCGGCTGGCTCATGAATCGTTGTCTTGGCTCGGGCCTGATTGCGATGACGGCTGCCATGGCTTCTCCCTTCGCTTCACTGTGCGGCGGCGCGCAACGCGACGACGTCGCGCACGCGCTCGAATTCCCTGCTCTTGTCAAAAAACGCTCTTGCCCCGAAACGCTCGGCGATCTGGCGGTACGGGTCGGCGGAGTAATTGGTCAGCATGACCACGTCGAGCTCGGGCGCCTGCGCATGCAGCGCGCGCAGCACGTCGAAGCCGCTGCCTTCGGCGAGCTGGATGTCGAGCACGACCAGATCCGGCCTGATCTCCAGGATCTCGCGGATTGCCGTGGCCGCGTCGACGGCGCG
>DASQIG010000552.1:0-2422 GCA_035631735.1 Burkholderiales bacterium
CCGCGCGGCAGGCGAGCCAGGTGCCGCGCAGGTTGACCGCCATCATGCGGTCCCACTCGGCGGGTTCGATCTGGTCGAACGGCGCGCGCGACATCGGCACGGTGGCGAAGATCGCGGCGTTGTTGACGAGGATGTCGATGCGGCCGTAGCGCTCGGCCGTGCGCCGCGCCATCTCGGCGACGCTCGCCTCCTCCGCGACATCGGTGCGCAGCGCCAGCCCGCCGACCTCCGCCGCCACGCGCTCGGCCGCCGAACCGTCGAGCTCCGCGATCACCACCGCGGCGCCCTCCTCGGCGAGCCGGCGCGCATACGCTTTGCCGATGCCGTGGCCGCCGCCGGTGACGATCGCGACACGGCCCTCCAGTCTTTTCACGGAGAAAGTATAGTGGCTCCCCTCATCTAAAACGCGCCGAGGAGGCGACACATGGAAATGGACAAGCGGCCGCACAAGGAACGCTACGACTCAGGACTGAAGACCCGCACTGAGGTGCTCGGCAGAGAATGGGTCGAGAAGTCGATGGCGGGCGTCGACGACTTCAACCGGGAGTTCACCGATCTCCTCAACACCTACTGCTGGAACGACATCTGGAACCGCCCGGGGCTCTCGCGCAAGATGCGCTCGGTGCTGAACCTCGGCATGCTCATCGCGCTCGGCAAGGAGCACGAGCTCAAGCTCCACCTGCGCGGCGCGCTCAACAACGGCCTCACCAAGGACGAGATCAAGGAGGTGCTGCTGCAGACCGCGATCTACTGCGGAGTGCCGGCCGCCGTGGTGGCTTTCCGCTGCGCGAAAGAGGTTTTCCAGTCCGGGAAATAACGCGGGCGTGACGGTGTTCCTTCGCCCTATGCCCCGGGCTGCGGCGAAATGGGCGCGTGGGGGGGAGATTCCAACATTACGCGCTGGTCGAGAGAGCGATCCTGGATCTCATTCCGGCGTTCCTGGGCAACCGCCGGCGCGAGCTCGAGAGCCTGCGCCATGCGCAGCAGACCGGCGACTTCGAGCTGGTGCAGCAACTGGGTCACCGCATGCGCGGGGTCGGCGGCTCCTACGGCTTCGAATACGTGACGCTGCTCGGCCGGCGCCTCGAGCAATGCGGCCGTGAGCGCGATGCCGATCTCCTCGGCGAGCTGGTTTCCGAGTACGCCGACTACCTGTCGAGCGTCCGCATCGAATACGCCTAGCGCTCTGAAAGCGTCTCCCCCGCGAAAGCGGGGGTCCAGCAAAATCATGGATTCCCGCTTCCGCGGGAACGACTAGTCGCGGCCCCTAGGCGGCGGGGCGCAGCCGCTCGCGGAAGCTCGACTCCATCTCGCGGCGCACGCGTACCGCGGTAGCGTTGGCATCCACCGCGACATCGTTCCAGCGTACCGGCTGGCCCGCGGTGATCGGCCGCAGCACCTTCCAGCCGTGCGCGAGGCCGAGCGGCAGGCACCCCTGCGCGGCGGAATCGGCGGCGGGCATCAGGCGCCCGACGACGGTGTAGCCGCCCTCGCCGTCCAGCACTTCGCCCGCAGTTAGGTTTTTCTTGGCAACAGCGACCGCGTCGGCACGCCAGCCGGTCGGGCAGCCGGTCGGCTCGTGGCGCAGGCCGACGGAGGCGACCGAGATGCCGACCTCGAGCCCGATCAGGTGCCAGCGCTTGTACAGGCATGCGTAGCGCCCCGACGGATCGGTCTTCACGCCGTATTCGCTGAAGCAACGCTGGATGTATTCGGTCTCGCCTTCGAAGACGACGAAGACGCCGAAGCGGATGTCGTAGGAAATCGGCGTGCCGTCCGCGCGCAGCGATGAGATCACTTCCACCTGGCCCTTGTGGTGGAGCGTGCCGCCGTCGGCGCGCGGGCGCATGAGCGTCGGAATCTCGTCCACCGAGCCGGGCGGATAGAGCAAGCCTTCCGGCGCCGGCGTGAGGCCGGTGGCGTTGCACACGGCGGTCGTCTCGATCGCGGGCTTCGAGCCGTCGAGAAATGAATTGAACATTTTCGGATTGAGACCGCCGATCTTCGCCTGCTCGGGCGTCAGGCCGTAGTAGCCCCAGACCGTCTCGGGCGTGGACTGCGCGAACTGCGGCAGCCACTTGTGCCCGCGGCCGGCGGCGACGACCGGGAAGCCCGCGGCGCGCGCCCAGTCGACGAGATCGCAGATCAGCGCCGGCTGGTCGCCGTACGCCAGGCTGTAGATCACGCCCGCCGCCGCGGCGCGCTGCGCCAGCAGCGGGCCGCAAAACGCGTCCGCTTCGACCGTCACCATCACGACGTGCTTGCCATGCTCGAACGCGGCGAGCGCGTGCTCGACCGCGGCGAGCGGATTCCCCGTCGCCTCGATGACGATGTCGATCTGCGGATGCGAGACCAGCGCCCGCCAATCGTCTCCGAGGTGCGTGCTGTGGTATTTGAGCGCCGCGTCGAGCGTCGGCGCCGA
>DASQIG010000553.1:0-3327 GCA_035631735.1 Burkholderiales bacterium
TCGTCGGTGGTGCTGCGCACGCGGTGCTGTACGCGTTCAAGGACTGGCAAGGCGCGAAGCTGCTCTGCGCGCTGGCGCAGCGCATGTACTGGTTCCTGGTGGTGCACAAGAAATTCAACCCGCAGCGCGGCGAGCTCGCCGTGCTCAAAGGGCTGCGCATCGGCGCAGCGCCCGGGCCGGTGGATGGCCTGAAGCAGATGCTGAAGCGCGCAGGCGTCGCCGATGTGCAGCTCGGCCCTGTGCCGGGCGCCGTGGGCGAGAAGGCCTCGTTCGGCCTGATGGCGGCAAGAGCGCTCGCCGAGGGCAGGATCGACGGCTTCTGGGCGAACGGCATGGCGGCCGAGCTCGCGGTGCGTGAAGGCGTGGGCGTCGTGGCGCTCGACGCGCGTCGCGACGGCACGCCGGAGGTGAAGGGCTATACGTTCCCGGCGCTCGCCTGCACCGACAAAACCATCCGCGAGCGGCCGCACCTCGTGCTTGCTGCGGTGAAGGCGGTCGCCGCCGCGCACCAGGCGCTCAAGGAGGATCCTGCGCGCGCCACCGCCATCGCGCAGCGTCACTTTCCGCCTGCGGAAACGACACTTATCGCCGAGCTCATCCGCCGCGACGCGCCGTACTACCAGCACGGCATTTCCCGCCAGACCGTCGACTCGATGAATCGCTTCGCGCGGGATCTTGGCTTGCTCTCCCACCCGGTAAAGTACGACGAGGTCGTGTGGACGCCAGACTGAGGCGCGCGCTCGCCCTGGTGCTCGCGCTCGGCGCTTCGGGCGCGCTCGCGCAATCCTGGCCGCAGCGCCCGGTGCACGTCATCGTGCCGTTCGTCGCCGGCGGCAACACCGACAGCCAGGCGCGCATCGTCACCGAGCGGCTGAACGAGCTCCTCGGCCAGCCGTTCGTGGTGGAGAACAAGGTCGGCGCGGGCGGCGCCATCGCCGCCGAGTTCGTGGCGAAGAGCGCGCCGGACGGCTACACGCTGTTCTTCGCCGCCTCGCCCCAGTTCTCGCTGCCGCTCCTGCAGAAAGTGAACTTCGACCCGTACAAGGACTTCGCACCGATCTCGATCGTCGGCACCAATCCTTTCGTGCTCGGCGTGCATATCTCGGTTCCCGCGACCACGCTCAAAGAGTTCGTCGATTACGTGAAGGCGCACCCCGGAGAGCTCAACTACGCCTCCGCCGGCGCGGGCACCACCACGCATCTCACCGCGGCCCTCTTTCTCGCGCGGGCGGGGCTGCAGATGACGCACGTGCCTTACAAGGGCGGGGCCCCGGCCGTGGCCGATCTCGTCGGCGGCCAGGTGCAGATGTACTTCGGCAACGCCTCCGAGCTGATCCAGCATTCGCAAAGCGGCAAGATCCGATTGCTCGCCGTCTCGAGCGCGAAACGCACACCCCAGCTCCCCGACGTGCCGGCGATCGCAGAGAGCTATCCAGGATTTGCCACCGGCACGTGGAACGGCTTTCTCGCGCCGACCGGCACGCCGCAGTCGATCATCGACCGGCTTGCGCACACCGTCGCCAAGGTCGTGCGCGAGCCCGTCACCGCCGAGCGCCTGCGCAAGATCGGCGTCGAGCCGCTCGGCAACACGCCGGCCGCATTCGCCGCATTGGTACAGCGCGAAGCGCCCATCTGGCGCGACGCAGTGCAGGCTGCTGGCATTCGTGCCGAGTAACGTTCTCATCGCGGGCGCAGGGCTCGGCGGACTGGCAGCCGGCGCGTGCCTGCTGAAGCGTGGCTTCCGCGTGCGCATCTTCGAGCAGGCGCCGAAGCTTGCTGAAGTCGGCGCCGGCATCCAGCAGAGCGCCAACGCCGTGAAGGTGCTCTACGACCTGGGGCTGCGCGACGCGCTCGAGAGGGTGGGGGTCAAGCCGAAGGAGTACGAGTTCCGGCGCTACGACACCGGCGAGCTGCTGCACAAGATTCCGTTCGCCGAGGCGCACGAGCGCAACCACGGCGCTCCCTACTATCACCTGCATCGCGCCGACTTGCACCAGATCCTGCTCGACAAGGTGCGTTCGCTCGACCCGCATTGCATCACGCTCGATGCGCGAGTCACCGGGTTCTCGGAGAACGCGCACGGCGTGTCACTCAGGCTGGCGGACGGCTCGACCGTGTCCGGAGACGTGCTCATCGGCGCGGACGGCATCAAGTCCGCGATCCGCGCCCAAATCGCCGGCGAGACGCCTGCCACCTACACCGGCTACGTAGCGTGGCGGCTCACCGTTGCGCGCGCAAGGCTGCCGGCCGACATCATGGAGCTCGCCGGCACCGTCTGGTGCGGGCCGAAGAATCACTGCGTGGTGTACTGGCTGCGCGGCGGCGAGTTGCTCAACTTCGTCGGCTGCCCCGAGGACCCGTCCTGGGGCGAAGAGTCATGGACGCAGCGCCGCCCGTGGCAGGAGCTCAAGGCCGCGTACGCCGGCTGGCATCCCAAGATCCAGGCGATCATCGATGCGGCGGAGCGCGACCAGTGCTACCGCTGGTCGCTCTTCGACCGCAAGCCGATCTACGACTGGAGCACCGATCGAGTGACGCTCCTCGGCGATGCCGCGCACCCGACGCTTCCATTCATCGCGCAGGGCGCCTGCATGGCGATCGAGGACGGCGCGGTCCTCGCGCGAGCGCTCGAGGAGGCGAGCGCCGTGCCCGAGGCGCTCGAGCTCTACCAGCGCGCGCGCGTCGAGCGCTGCGCGCGCGTGGTGCTGGAATCCGCCGAGCACGGCACGCTCTACCACATCAAGGATGCCGCGGCCATGAAGAAGGCGTTCGCGGATCGCAACATCGCGCGCGAGCGCGCGCAGTGGCTCTTCAACTACGACCCGCTCAAGGTGCCGCTGCAGGACGAGGACCTGCCCCTGTAGTCACGCCCGGAAAAAGCCGCGCGGCGCGTGGTGCAGGCGCTCGTAGCCCGTGTGCGTCACGCGGATCAGCTCGCCCACCTGGACGCCAGCCGGCCGATCACGCGCGATGACGTTCGGTTGCACCACCAGCGTCATGTTTTCCTCGAGCGTCATGCGCGGCAAGGGGCCTGCCGGGCGGCTCTTGGTGCCCAGGATCGGCGGGAAATAGCCGCCGCCGAAGCCGTGCATCAGGTCGTCGCAGACGGTGAAGCCGTGCTCCTCGATGACGCCGGCGGCGTCCAGGATCTCCTCCATCGTCGTGCCATGGCGCACCACCGCTGTGACCGCATCGAACGCTGCTTCAGCCGTCGCATGCAGGTCACGGTACAGGGCTGTAGGCTCAGCGCCTACCGTGAAGCTGCGCAGCACCTGGCCGGAATAGTCCCAGAAGCTCCCCGATAGCTCGCAGAACACGATGTCCCCG
>DASQIG010000554.1:0-6709 GCA_035631735.1 Burkholderiales bacterium
GTCGCCAGCACGTAGGTGAAAGGCAGCGCGATCGCCGCCGCGTAGGCCGCGAAGATCGGCCACGAGGCGGCGTACATCGGGATGCCTCCGGAGAGGGCGCCGGCGAGCAGGAACGCGAGGAACACCTGGCGCTCGTCCGCGTGCGAGGGGAAGAACACGGCGGCGGCAAAGCCCCACACCGCGCCTGCGGCGAAGGCGCCGATGCCGAGCCAGCGCAGCCACTGGCCGGTGTTGTCTTGCCGGCGGGTGTCGTTGCGGTAGCCGAGGTAGAGCAGCCCGTGCAGGATGACGACGAGCCCGAGCAGGCTGCCCCAGAAGTAGACCAGCTCGATGAGCCGGCCCTCGTGCAGCTCGATCGCGCCGATCACGCCGATGACGACGGTGGCCGCCATGCCGAGCGGCAGCTGGCTATAGAGCTGCTCGACGCGGTCGGCGAGCACCAGCGCCGGATCGGCGCGGTCGCGAATGTCGGCCGTGATGGCCGCGCTACGCGCGGCCGCCTCGTTGGCGCCGCTCTCGGCGCTCTCTATACCGTTGGCTAGACTGCTCATCAGCGCAGGCGTGAGATCCCTGCGCGCAATTCTAAAGGCTTATCAGAACGTCTTGCCGTTGCGGATTACGCCGACTGCGACCCCCTCGATGGCGAGCGCTTCGCGTCGCAGGTCGACCTCGATCGGCGCGAAGTCCGGATTCTCCGCTTCGAGTGTCACGGCGTGGCCGCGGCGGCGCAGCCGCTTCACGGTCACCTCGTCGCCCAGGCGCGCGACGACGATCTGGCCGCTGCGCGCCTCCTGCGTGCGATGCACGGCGAGCAGGTCGCCCTCCAGGATGCCGGCATCGCGCATCGACAGTCCGCGCACGCGCAGCAGGTAGTCGGCGCGCGGCGTGAAGAGATTCGGATCGACCTGGTAGTGGCCCTGCAGGTTCTCCTCCGCGAGGATCGGTGCTCCGGCGGCGACCCGTCCGACGACCGGCAACTCGAGCAACCGCGCGGCGCGGCCGCCGGTTCGCGCATCGCGCACGCGGAGGCCGCGCGATGCGCCCGAGGAGATCTCGATCGCGCCTTTCTTCTCCAGCGCGCGCAGGTGCTGCTCTGCGGCGTTCACCGAGCGAAACCCCATCTTCTGCGCGATTTCCGCGCGCGTCGGCGGATAGCCGGACACCTCGGTCAGCTCGCGCACCAGGCGCAGGATTTCGGCTTGCCGCTCGGTCAGTGGCTCCATGAACTGGGATTATATACAGTATTAGAGAAGCTCGTGCTGGGCGGGGCCGGCGGCGAGCTCCTCGATCAGCGAGGCGTCGTCGTTTTCCGGCTGGTTGACGCGCAGGCCGACCCGATGCGCTGCCATACGCGCCGCCTCGTACGGCCTTATGAAACGCACCAGCTCGCGCAGGTCGCGGCTCCCCGGATCGAGCCATGCGCCATAGTCCTGCGGCCGAATGATCACGGGCATGCGCTCATGGATCGGCCGCATCAGCTCATTGGCTCCGGTCGTGATGAGCGACACGCTGCGCAGTCCCTTCCAGTATGCGGTGATTCCCGCGAGCGCAAAGAGCTCGGCGTCGCGCGGCATGATGTACCAGGGCAGCTTGCCGCGCCCGAGCGTCTGCCACTCGTAGAAGCCGCTCGCCGGCACGAGGCAGCGCCATTGCCGGAACGCGTCGCGAAACGCCGGCCGCTCGCCAAGCGACTCGCCGCGCGCGTTGGCGAGCTTGTTGCCGATCGAGGGATCCTTCGCCCAATGCGGTACCAGACCCCAGCGGTTGCGCAGCGCCACGCGATGGCCGTCGCGAGCGACGCGCACCACGAGGATCTCGCTCCCGGGGCACACGTTGTAGCTCGGCCTGAGCTCCGGCGCAGTATCGAGCGCGAACTGCAGCGCGACGACGTCGGGATTGGCGTGGATCGAGTAACGGCCGCACATGATGCGGAGGTTACAATGGGCTCCGGATGATCATCCAGTCGCTGCTGGACACCGACCTGTACAAGTTCACCATGATGCAGGTCGTGCTGCACCACTTCCCCGGCGCGCAGGTCGAATACAGGTTCAAGTGCCGCACCGAAGGCGTCGACTTCCGTCCCTATATCGACGAGATCCACGACGAGGTGACGGCGCTCGCAGAGCTTCGTTTTCGCGGCGAGGAGCTCGACTACCTGCGGTCGCTGCGCTTCATGAAGTCGGACTTCGTCGACTTCCTGGGCCTGTTCCACTTCAACGAGAAGTACGTACGCATCGGCCACGGCGAGCGTCCCGGCGAGATGGAGATCACGATCCGCGGCCCGTGGCTGCACACGATCATGTACGAGATCCCGGTGCTCGCGATCGTGTCGGAGGTCTACTTCCGGCGCACCCAGCCGCGGCCCGACCTCGAGGAAGGGCGGGGGCGTCTGCGAGCGAAGATCGAGCTGGTGCGCACCGTGGAACGCGAGCTCGACTTCCGCATCTCGGACTTCGGCACGCGCCGGCGCTTCTCGTGCGCCTGGCACGGGGAGGTGCTGCAGACGCTCAAGCGCGAGGTGCCCGAATACTTCGCCGGGACCTCCAACGTCTGGTTCGCCATGAGGAACAACGTGACTCCGCTCGGCACCATGGCGCACGAGTACATGCAGGCCTGCCAGGCGCTCGGGCCGCGGCTGCGCGACTCGCAGACCTTCGCGTTCGACAAGTGGGCGCAGGAGTACCGCGGCGACCTCGGCATCGCGGTCGCCGACACCTACGGCACCGACGCTTTCCTGCGCGACTTCGACATGTACTTCTGCAAGCTGTTCGACGGCGCGCGCCACGACTCGGGCGACCCGTTCGAGTGGGGCGAGAAGCTGATCGCCCACTACCGCAGGAACCGCGTCGACCCGCGCACCAAGCAGCTCATCTTCTCCGACCAGCTCTCGTTCCCGCTCGCCATCGCCATCGCGCACCGCTTCCACGGCCGCACCATCACGGCGTTCGGCATCGGCACCAACCTCACCAACGACCTCGGCTACGAGCCGATCAACATCGTCATCAAGATGACGGAGTGCAACGGCCAGCCGGTGGCCAAGGTGTCCGACTCGCCGGGCAAGACCGTCAGCAAGGACGCGGGCTACCTGCGCTATCTCCGGCAGGTATTCGGCCTCGAACCCGCCGAGAAGATCTGATTCGCAATACTGCGGTCGCGGTGCTCGCCACCTGCTTCGCGCTCAACATGTTCGGGCGCGGCCTCGGCGACACGTACGTGGTGTTCGTGCTGCCGCTCGAGCGCGACTACGGCTGGACGCGCTCGCAGCTCACCAGCGTGTATTCGATCTACCTGCTGATGCACGGCTTCACCTCGCCGCTCGTCGGCATGATCTTCGACCGCCTGGGGCCGCGCTGGGTCTACACCACGGGGCTCGCCTGCATGTGCGGCGCGTTCTTTCTCGCCGCCGGGCTCTCGAACCTCTGGCAGTTCTACCTCTTTGTCGGCGGCCTGGTCGGCATCGGCGTGAGCCTGACCGGCATGGTGCCCGGCTCGGCGCTCATCGCACGCTGGTACCGCGAGCGGCTTTCCACCGCGATCGGTATCGCGTTCTCCGCCGCGGGCGTCGGCACCATCATGTTCGTGCCGCTCACCCAGCAGCTCGTCGGCCAGTACGACTGGCGCGTCGCCTACCGCGTGCTCGGCGCGGCGCTGCTGGTGCTCGTGCCCGTGGTGGCGTTCCTGGTGCCGTGGAACCGCTTCTATGCCGGGCATCCCGAGCGCGCCCACTTGGCGAAAGCCAAGGGCGACCAGGGCGGCTGGACGCTGCGCAGCGCGATGCGCACGCCGCTCTACTGGGGGCTGTGCCAGGTGTTCTTCTTCACGGCGGCGGCGATGTTCACCGTCATCGTGCAGCTCGTCGCCTTCTTCGTCGATGTCGGCTTCTCGCCGATCACGGCGGCGAGCGCCTTTGGCGCGCTGGGTTTCATGTCGGCGATCAGCGTCATGGGCAGCGGCTTCACCTCGGATCGCTTCGGCTACCGGCAGACCATCACCGCGACCTTCGCCGGTACCGCGACCGGCATGGCGCTGCTCCTTGTCCTCACGTACGTGCCTTCGCATACCCTGCTGGTCCTGTTCGTGCCGATCTTCGGCTTGTGCATGGGGGTGCGCGGCCCGATCGTCTCGTCGATCTCGACTCGCTACTTCGCCGGTGCCAACGTGGCGACGATTTACGGCACGATCTACGCGAGCAACGCCATCGGCGCCGCATTCGGCTCGCTGATCGGCGGGCTGCTCCACGACCTCACCGGTGGCTACCGAGCCGGGCTCGCGGTGGCGCTCGTTTGCGTGCTGGTCGCCTCGACGCCCTTCTGGAGCGTGCCCGCGCTCAGGAATTTCCGCTGACTTCTAGCTTTTTCCACTAATGCGGCGCATGCGCCGCTCGCGCTCGGCGAGCGTGCAGCCGCGCAGATCGGCGGCGCCGTGCTCGGTGACGAACACGCCCGCCTCGCTGCGCGGCACAGAGACCGGGCCCGACAGGCGCTCCGCCACCCGCGACGCCGGCAGCGCGATGATGGACAACCCGCCAGGCGATTGATTGGCCGCGCGGATGAAGTCCAGCGCGCCACCGACGGCGCCGACGTAGCTGCCGCGCGCGACCTCGCCGTTCACCTGGCCGGTGAGATCTACCTCCACCGCCGAGTTGATGGCGACAAACCGTTCGATACGCGCAACGGTTGCCGCGCCATGCGTGATATCGGAGGAGGTGAGCGTCACGGCCGGGTTTTCGCGCGCCCACTCGAAGAGCGCACGCGTGCCCATCAGCGCGCCGCCGACGCATCGCTTCGGATCCAGCAGGCGCACGTTCTCGCAGATCACGCCGGAGTGGTAATCCAGCGTGCGCCCCGCCAGTGCGCCCAGGACGGCGTTGGGGAGGGCGCCGATGCCGCACTCGACGGTGGCGCCGTCGGGCACCCATTGCGCCGCGTGCTGCGCGATGCGGCGCTCGAGCTCGCTCGGCGCGCCCTCTGGCAGTTCCACCGGTGCGCGCGAGGTCTCGACCAGCAAGTCGAAATCGTCGCGCCGGAGGAGCGGCTGCGTATGCGTCCATGGCACCTCCTGGTTCACTTCGGCGATCACCGCGCGCGCCACCTCGAGCGCCGGCGCGAGGTATTCGACGCCGAGACCGAGGCTGTACTCGCCACGCGCGTTCGATCGACTCACCTGCAGCATCACCACGTCGCACGGCAGCCGGCCGCTGCGGATCAGCGCGCCGAGCTGCGAGTACGGCGCCGGCAGGATGTCGAGGACGCCGGCCTCGGCGAGCGCCCGGTTTGCGCCGGTGCCGCAATAGGAGCTCAACCGCAAGTGATCGGCGTGCTCCGGCCGCAGCAGGCCGGAATAGCTCGAGCCGAGGAACACGCGGCAGCCGGAGAGGGCGGCGCGCTGCGCGATCAGCGCTTCCACCAGGGTTTGCGGCTCGGCGCACGCCTGGCCCCAGATCAAGGCGTCGCCGGGCCGGATGACGCTAAGATTCATCTATGGACGAGCGCACCAAGGTCACCATCCTTACCTCGAGCTACCGGATCAAGGGCTATATCGACCTCCTGCCCGGCGCGCGGGTGACCGACTACATGACCGAGGCGCGCGATTTCATCGCGGTGACCAACGCCGAAGTATGGCCTCTGGAAGTCGCCGGACAGAAGCTGCTCGCGGCGCCCTTCATCAACGTGAGCCGCGCTCACATCGAGATCATCTTCCCCGGCCACTAGCGGTCGAGCTCCTGGTCCTCGTACGAGGCGGGATCGGAGATCGGCTCGATGTGAGTGAAGATGGCGGCGTTCGGCACCATGGCGCGCATGCGCGCCTCGATCTCTTCGGAGAGCCGGTGCGCCTGCGCCACCGTCCACGCGTCGGGGACGAGCAGGTGGAACGACACGAAGCGCCGCGCGCCCGCCTGGCGCGTGCGCAGGGCGTGGAACGACACGCCGTAGCGGCGCGAGTATTCGTCGATCAGCTTGGTCACCTCCGCCTGATCCCCCGCCGAGATCGCCGGGTCGAGCAGCCCGCGCACCGAGCGGCGCACCAGGCCGAAACCCGTCCAGAGAATGTATGCCGACACCGCGAGCGCGATCAGCGCGTCGAGCTGCAGCCACCCCGTGATGTAGACGAGCGCCACGCCCGCGATCACCCCGGCCGAGGTCCATACGTCCGTCACCAGGTGACGGCCGTCGGCCTCCAGCGTGATGCTGTTGTATTGCCGCCCGGCGCGGAGCAACACCAGCGCGACGCCGTAGTTGATCGCCGACGCGACGACGGTGAGCGTGAGGCCCTCGAACGGCATGTCGAGCGGCTGCGGCGCCGCGAGGCGCGGCACCGCAGCCCACACGATGCCCGCCGCCGCCACGACGATCAGCGCGCCTTCGATACCGGCGGAAAAGTATTCGGCCTTCGACAGGCCGTGCGGATAGTTCTCGTCCGGCGGCGACGCGGCAAGCCGCAGCATCGACAGGGCGAGGAGGGCGGCCGCCAGATTGACGACCGATTCCAGCGCGTCCGAGAGCAGGCCGACGGAGCCCGTCACCCACCACGCCAACGTCTTCAAGCTAATGGTGGCGATGGCGGCGGCCACCGACAGCCAGGCGTAGCGCTCAAGCCGCATAGTCGCGATACAGCCGCACCAGCGAACCGGGTGGCGCCGCTGGCAAGCGCGCCGTCAGGGAAGCCAATTCGACCAGCGCAATATGCCGCGGCTCGCCGGCGCTCGCCA
>DASQIG010000555.1:0-1753 GCA_035631735.1 Burkholderiales bacterium
CTCGATCATCTGAGGCTCGAGCGGGCGCACGTCGTCGGGCTCTCCATGGGCGGCTTCGCCGCCCTGCACCTCGGCATCAGCTACCCGCAGCGCGCGCGCTCGCTGGTCGTCGCCGGCTGCGGCTACGGCGCCGAGCCGGACAAGAAAGACAGGTTCCGCGCCGAATGCGAAGCGGCCGCCGCTTCCTTCGAGGCGAACTGGGCCGAGGCGGCGAAGAAATACGCGCTCGGCCCGACGCGCGTGCAGTTCCAGAACAAGGATCCGCGCGGCTGGGCCGAGTTCGCGCGCCAGCTCGCCGAGCACGCGCCGCGCGGCCAGGCGCTCACCATGCGCGGCGTGCAGATGAAGCGGCCCTCGCTCTACGAGCTGACGGAGGCCATGCAGCGCATCAGCGTGCCGGCGCTCATCGTGACGGGGGACGAGGACGATCCGTGCCTCGAGCCGGCGCTGCTGATGAAGCGCCACATTCGCAGCGCCGGGTTGGTTGTGCTGCCCTGGTCCGGCCACACCATCAACATCGAGGAGCCGGAGGCTTTCAATCGCGCGCTCCTCGAGTTCTTCATGCGCGTCGACCAGGGCCGCGCCACGCCGCGCGATCCGCGCTCGCTCGCGAGCGGTATCCTCGGCTATGCAAAGAAGTGAGGCGCCCATGAAGATCGACTGGCCGCGCAACGACTACTCGCGGGTTCCCTATCGCCTGCACCACGACCCGCAGATCTATGAGCTCGAGATGGAGCGCATCTTCCGCGGGCCGACGTGGAATTACCTGTGCCTCGAAGCCGAGCTGCCGAAACCGCACGACTTCCGCGCCACCTGGGTCGGCGACACGCCGGTGATCGTGTCGCGCGACAAGCAGGGCGAGCTGCACGCCTTCGTCAACCGCTGCTCGCACCGCGGCGCGATGATCGTGCGCGAGCTCGGCGGCAATGCCGAGCGCCTGGTCTGTCTCTACCACCGGTGGTGCTATTCGAACGCCGGGGAGCTGACGGGGCTCCCCTTCCGCCAGGGCCTGAAGGGCGAAGGCGGGATGCCGGCGGACTTCGAGATGCGCGCGGTCTCGCCGCGCAAATTGCGCGTGCAGTCGCTGAACGGCGTGGTGTTCGGCACGTTCGCCGATCGCAGCGAGCCGCTCGAGCAATACCTCGGCGAGTTCGGCGTCGGCATGGTGAAGCGCTTCTTCCCGCGCCCGGTGAAGATCCTCGGCTACTCCCGCCAGCGCATCCACGGCAACTGGAAGCTCTACGCCGAGAACCTGCGCGACACCTACCACGCCAGCCTGCTGCACGAGTTCTTCGTCACCTACGGCGTGGACCGTGCGACGCAAAAGGGCGGCGTGAAGATGGACGCGCGCCACCGGCACAACATGAACTACGCCTACGCCGCGAGCGACTCGCAGGAAGAAGCGAAGAAAGCGTACGCCGACACCGCAGCGCGGCTCGATCGCATGCGGCTGCGCGATACCCAGCTGCTGCAGTTCAAGAACGAATTTCCCGATGGCATGAACCTGGCGGCGCCCGTCTTCTTTCCGAACGCGCTCCTCATCCAGATCAACAACACCATCGGCACGCGCCAGATCCGGCCGAAGGGCGTCGATGCCCACGAAGTGTTCCAGACGCTCTACGCCTTCGCCGACGATGACGAGGAGACGGTGCGCCATCGGCTGCTGTCGGCGAACCTGGTGGGGCCGGCCGGCTTCGTCAGCATGGAGGACGGCGAGGCGATCGAGGTGATCCAGAAGGCGACGAAGAGCGCG
>DASQIG010000556.1:0-3371 GCA_035631735.1 Burkholderiales bacterium
CGGCGCGAGCTGCGCGTGATCGAGGACGCGGCGCAATCGTTCGGCGCGAGCTGGCGCGGCAAGCGCCTCGGCACGTTCGGCGACCTCGTGTCGTTCAGCTTCCACGCGAACAAGAACATCACCAGCGCCGAGGGCGGCGCGCTGGTGCTGCCGGACGAGTCGTACGTCGCGCGCTGCGAGCAGCTGCGCCTGCAGGGGGTGATCCGCACCGGCGAAGACGGCATGGACGTAGAGGTGCCGGGCGGCAAGTACAACCTCACCGACGTCGCGGCGCGCATCGGCCTCGGGCAGCTCCCGCACCTGGCGAGCTTCACCGAGCGGCGCCGCGCGCTCGCGCGGCGCTATTTCCAGCGCTGGGACCGCGGCCTCGGCTGCGAGCTGCCGCCCGAGGACTACGAGCAGTCGAACTGGCACATGTTCCAGGTGGTGTTGCCCGAACCGGTCGAGCGCGGGCGGTTCATCGCGCGCATGCGCGACGAGGGCATCGGCGTGGGGGTGCACTATCCGGCGATGCATCTCTTCAAGCTCTACCGCGGCCTCGGCTGGCGCGAAGGCCAGTTCCCGCATGCCGAGCGCATCGGGCGTTCGATCGCCACGCTGCCGCTCTTCCCGGCGATGCGCGACAGCGACGTCGACCGTGTGTGCGAGGCGGCGAAAAAAGTTCTCAAATGAGAAAAATAGGGACTGTCCCTAATTAGATGGATCTCTCGGTCGTCATCCCCGTCTATAACGAGGAGCAAGCGCTGGCGGCGCTGTTCGCGCGGCTCTATCCGGCGCTGGATGCGCTCAAGGTCAGCTACGAGGTGATCTTCGTCAACGACGGCAGCGGCGACCGCTCGGCGGCGCTGCTGCGCGAGCAGTTCGCGAAGCGCTCGGACGTGACGCGCGTCGTGCTGCTCAACGGCAACTTCGGCCAGCACCTCGCGATCATGGCGGGCTTCGAGCGCACGCGCGGCGAGCGTGTCGTCACGCTCGACGCCGATCTGCAGAACCCGCCCGAGGAAATCGCGCGGCTGCTCGCCAAGATGGACGAGGGCTACGACTATGTCGGCGGCGTGCGCAGCGAGCGGCACGACAACGCACTCCGGCGGCTCGGCTCGCGCGCCATGAACCGCCTGCGCGAGCGCATCACCAAGATCCGCATGAGCGATCAGGGCTGCATGCTGCGCGCCTACAGCCGGCCGATCATCGACGCGATCAATGCCTGCCGCGAGGTCAGCACGTTCATCCCGGCGCTCGCCTACACCTTCGCGCACCGGCCGACCGAGGTGGAGGTGGCGCACGAGTCGCGAGCGGCGGGTGCGTCGAAGTATTCCCTCTACAAGCTGATCCGCCTCAACTTCGACCTGGTCACCGGCTTTTCGGTGGTGCCGCTGCAGATTTTCTCGCTCTTCGGCATCGGCGTCTCGGTGATCGCGGTGCTGGTGTACCTCGTGGTGATGATCCAGCGCGTGCTCGCCGGCGAGCCGCTCGACACGCTGCGCACCTTCTGGGATCGCGACATCCTGCAGTTCTTCCTGATCGGCATCGTGCTCTTCGGCCTCGGGCTGGTCGGCGAATACGTCGGGCGCATCTACCAGCAGGTGCGCGAGCGCCCGCGCTACCTGGTGCAGGCGGTGCTCGAGCGCGAGCCCGAGTCTTCGGCTTGGCAAAAGCGGTCGTCTTCGGCTACCACGACGTAGGCGTACGCTGCCTCGGCGCGCTGCTGGACGCCGGCGTGGCAGTGCCGCTGGTCGTCACGCATCGCGATGATCCGCACGAGCGCATCTGGTTCGCGAGTGTCGCCGAGCTGGCACGCAGCAAGCGGCTCGACACCGTGCTCGACCCGGAAATCGGCGCGCTGCTGCCGCGGCTGCGCGCCATCGCGCCCGATTTCATCTTCTCGTTCTACTACCGCCGCATGCTGCCGCCCGAGGTGCTGGCCGCCGCGAAGCGCGGCGCGTACAACATGCATGGCTCGCTGCTGCCCAAGTACCGCGGTCGCGCGCCGGTGAACTGGGCAGTGCTCAACGGCGAGACCGAGACCGGCGCGACGCTGCACGAGATGGTGGCGAAGCCCGATGCCGGCGGCATCGTCGATCAGCAGGCGGTGCCGATCGGGCCCGACGAGCTGGCGGTGGAGGTGTTCCGCCGCGTGACGCAGGCGGCCGAGACGGTGATCCGCCGCAGCATCGGGCCGCTCTTGGCGGGCACGGCGCAACTGCGGCCGAACGACCTCACCCGGGGGAGCTATCACGGCGGCCGGCGCCCGGAGGACGGGCGCATCGATTGGCGCAAAAGCGCGCGCCAGATCCACAACCTGGTGCGCGCCGTGGCGCCGCCTTATCCGGGCGCGTTCTGCGACCGGCTGAAAATCAACCGCACGCAGATCGTCGAGCGCCGCGCACCGACGACCGAGGTCGGACCCTTCCGCGACGGCGGCGAATGGTTCGCGCTTTGCGGCGATGGTAAAGTCCTGCGCCTCCTCGAAGTCCAGGAAAAATAATGAAGCGCATCCTGATTCTCGGCGTGAACGGCTTCATCGGCCATCACCTGTCGAAACGCATCCTCGCCACCACGGACTGGGACGTATTCGGCATGGACATGCAGACCGACCGCATCGAGGACCTGCTCGAGGAGCCGCGCTTTCACTTCTTCGAGGGCGACATCACCATCAACCGCGAGTGGATCGAGTACCACATCCGCAAATGCGACACCGTGCTGCCGCTGGTGGCGATCGCGACGCCCGCGACGTACGTGAAGGAGCCGCTGCGCGTCTTCGAGCTCGACTTCGAGGCCAATTTGCCCATCGTGCGGGCGTGCGTAAGGCACCAGAAGCGGCTGCTGTTTCCCTCCACCTCCGAGGTCTACGGCATGTCGCCCGACCGTCAGTTCGACCCGGAGGCGTCGCCGCTGGTCTACGGCCCGATCAACAAGCAGCGCTGGATCTATGCCTGCTCGAAGCAGCTCATGGACCGCGTGATTTGGGCCTACGGCGAGAAGGAAGGGCTCGACTTCACGCTGTTTCGGCCGTTCAACTGGATCGGCGCCGGGCTCGACTCGCTCGCCACGCCGAAGGAAGGCAGCTCGCGCGTCGTCACGCAGTTCTTCGGCCACATCGTGCGCGGCGAGCGCATCAACCTGGTCGACGGCGGCCGCCAGAAACGCGCCTTCACCTACATCGACGACGGCATCGACGCGCTGATGGCGATCATCGCCAACAAGAGCGGCGTCGCCTCGCGCCGGATCTTCAACATCGGCAACCCGAAGAACAACATCTCGGTGCGCGAGCTGGCCGAGACCATGGTGAAGCTCGCGCTCGACTATCCCGAGTACCGGGCCGCCGCGCGCAAGGTAAAGATCGTCAGGACCACCGCCGAGCGCTACTACGG
>DASQIG010000557.1:0-1904 GCA_035631735.1 Burkholderiales bacterium
AAGCACCGCAAAGACCAAGCGTTAGCAAAAGCGACGACGACCAGCGTGATGCGCGCGAGTGCGGCTGCATGATTTCCTCCGTGATCAAGTGTTGCGGTGAACACTCCCATGGAGAAACTCCCCCTGCTGCGGTACTGAGTCTACATAGAATTCAGAGCGCGCGCGTTCGCGACGGCGCGTCCTGGACAGCGTATGGTTCGTCCGCGGCGACAAATTCGATCTCTTTCAAGGCCGCCGCGCTCCACGCCTGCACGGACGAGGAATCGAGCAGCGCCTGGTGGTACGCCTTGGCGGGTCCGCGCAACGCCACCCCATAGGTGACGAAGCGCGTCGCGACCGGCGCATAAAAGGCGTCCGCCGCGCAGAAGCCTCCGAAAAGAAAGGGCCGCTTCGCCTCCGCCCAGATCGCGCTGATGCGCGCGATGTTCGTCGCCACCTGCTGGTTCATTCCCTTGCCGGGATAGCGACGGCGGATGTTCATCGGCATCGCGTCCCGCATTGCCCGGAACCCCGAATGCATTTCCGCGGCGAGCGAGCGTGCGCGGCCACGCGCGCTGGCATCTCGCGGCCAGATCCCGTGTTCGGGGAAAAGCTCGTGCAGCCGCTCCGCGATGGCGAGCGTGTCGTAGGTGACGAAGCCCGCGCCCGGCTCTCCTTCCCAGAGCGCCGGCACGAGCCCGGATGGAGAGAGCATGCCAATCTGCTCGTCCCATTCCGTCGTTTCGAACTTGAGCATGCGCTCGCCGAAGCGGATGCCACGGGCATGCAGCAGCACCCAGGAGCGCATCGACCAGGATGAGTAGTTCCTGTTGGCGATGATCAGGGTCAGCGCGACGTTCACGAGCAAGCCTGTACCCGCACCACCCGGTCTGCAGTGGGAGAAAGCCCGGCGGACGGTGGCGCGGCGTAGGCGTAGCTGGACAGGGCCCAGACGATGGAGAAGGTAATGCCCATCGCCGCCATCAGGGCACCGAGCTGCTGCCGGGCATCGACCCGTTTCATGCCGCACTCCTTTTGTGAATTGCGTTCAAGCGTCGCGCCGGCATGGTAGGCCCGCCTGAGCAGGGCGAAAAGCGATATGTTTTTCCCTTCTATGTGAGCTATATTCACAAGCCAGCATGAGCCGCAACCTTCCGCCGCTCGGCGCGCTGCGCTCGTTCGAGGCGGCCGCGCGCCTGGAAAGCTTCTCGCGTGCGGCCGACGAGATCGCGGTCACCCATGGCGCCGTCAGCCATCAGATACGCTCGCTCGAGCGGGCGCTTGGCACGGCGCTCTTTCTGCGCAACGGCCGGCGCGTGGCGCTGACCACGGCGGGCCGGCACTTCGCCGAGCGCGTGCGCGCCGCGCTCCAGGACCTCGCCGAGGCCGCCCAGTTTGTCCGGCGCTCCGAGCACGACCGTGCCGTCTCGGTGAGCATGCTGCCGTCCTTCGCGGCACGCTGGCTGATGCCGCGGCTCGGGCGCTTCATGGAGCGCCATCCGGCCATCGCCGTGAACATCCACACCTCGACCACGCTGGTGGACTTCCGGCGCGACGACGTCGACCTGGCGATCCGCTTCGGGGCCGGCCGCTGGCCGGATTTGGAAGTCCATAAGTTCATGGACGAGGAGTTCTTCCCCGTCGCCAGTCCGCGCTTCAACCGTGGACGGCTGCCAGCGCATCCTGCGGAGCTCGGCAAGTTCCAGCTGATGCGATCCGACAACGAGCCGTGGACGCCCTGGTTTCGCGCTGCGGGCGCGCGCTTGAAGGAGCCGCACAGCGTCATCTTCACCGACTCCAACCTGCTGCTCCAGGCAGCGGTGGACGGCCGGGGCATCGCCCTCGCGCGAAGCAGCATCGCGGCGGCGGATCTTCGCGCCGGCAAGCTGGTCCGGCTGTTCAAGCTCGCCGTGCCCGCCCACGGC
>DASQIG010000558.1:0-3388 GCA_035631735.1 Burkholderiales bacterium
AGCACCGCGGTTTCGGTCTTCGCGTGGCCCATGCGCAGCTTCACGAACTGGCCGGGGATCAGGCTGCCGTCCTTGTTGTCGAACACCGCGCGCACGCGGACCGTGCCGCTGCGCGTATTGACCTGGTTGTCGATCAGCTGCAGGCGCCCGCGGAGCTGCCGGCCGCCGTTGGTCACGGTTTCGGCCTCCACCGGAATGTCGCGCCCGCCGTCATGCAGCGCGCGCAGCACCACGTGCTCGTCGGCGTCGAAGCTGGCGTAGATGGGATTGACCGACACCAGCGTGGTGAGCACCGGCGCGCCGGGGCCGGCCGCCACCAGGTTGCCCACCGTGATCTCCAGCCTGCCGACGCGGCCTGCCACCGGCGCGCGCACCTGCGTGTATTCGAGGTTGAGGCGCGCCGAGCGCAGCGCCGCCTGCGCCGCGCGCAGGTTGGCTTCGGCTTCCTGCGCGCCATTGACGCGCTCATCGAGCTCGCGCTGCGCGATGGCGCGCTCGTCCCACAGCCGCTCGGCGCGCGCGCGCTCGCTGGTCGCATAGTTGACGCGCGCCTGCGCCGCGACCACCTGGGCTTCCGCGCGATCGACTTCCGCGGCATACGGGTCCGGATCGATGGTGACGAGCAGCTCGCCGTCTTTCACGAGCGCGCCCTCGACGAAGTGCACCGACTTCACCGCACCGGCGACGCGCGAGCGCACCTCGACGCGCTGCACCGCTTCCAGCCGGCCGGAGAACTCGTCCCAGACGGACACCTCCGATTGCTCGACGGTCGCCACCGGCACCGGCAGGGCCGCAGGCGCCTGCGCAGCGGCCGGCGTCTTGGCGCCGAGCGGGGTGAGATAGACCACGCCGCCGGCGAGGGCGGCGAGCGCGGCAAGCGTCGCCGCGGCCACCAGGCGGCGGCGGGTGGAACGGGGGGCGGAAAGCAACGGCATGACGAACCTCCTAATTATTTAGCAAGCGCTACAAATCGCACCGGCCGCGGACTTTAGGGCCGCAAAAAGCTGCATCGTTACGGCTGTAATACGCCGGCCGTTTTGTTTTATAGTGAGCACTATGAAAAGCACCGACGCCCCCGCCAGGCCGCGCGGCCGGCCGCGCGGCTTCGATCGCGACGCGGCGCTCGAGCGCGCCACGCGGGTGTTCTGGCGCCAGGGCTACGAAGGCACCTCGATCGCGGATCTGACGCGCGCGATGCGCATCAATCCGCCGAGCCTGTACGCCGCGTTCGGCGACAAGGAGCGCCTCTACCTCGAGGCGGTCGAGCGCTATCAGCAGGGACGCCGCGACGAGCTCGCGCCGCTCCTCGACCAGGCGCCGACGGCGCGGCAGGCGATCGAGCGGCTGCTACATGAGGCGGCGCGCCTCTATGCGCAGCCTGACGCACCGCGCGGATGCATGCTCATGCTCTCCGGCACGGCGTGCGGCGAGGCCTCGCTGCAGTCCCAGCTCGCCAAGCGCCGAGCCGACGCAAGGAAGGCGCTCAAGGCGCGCATCGAGCGTGGCCTGCGCGAAGGCGAGCTGCCGCGCGGCACCGATGCCGGTGCGCTCGCGGACTTCTACGCGACGATCCTCAAAGGCATGGCGCTGCAGGCGCGCGACGGCGCCAGCCGGCGCAACCTGGTCGCCACTGTCGAGGCGGCGATGCGTGCGTGGCCCGCGCCTCACGAGTCCGCCGTGAAGACCAGAAGCGTCATGTCCGCGCCGCGTGGCAGGAGCTCCCAGCGCATCAGGCGCTCGCCCGAACGGCACTCGAGCAGCGACGGCGATTGATAGCGCGTGATTGTCCCCGCGGCGAGCACTGCGCCGCGATCAGTGGCTTCGGCGTCTTTGATCAGCTTCGCCCAGACTTTGGCGGGCGGGAAGGGAATCAGTCGTTCGATTCGCATGATGCCTGTCATTACAGCGCTTCGCAGACGCCGGGCGGTAGCTCGTTGGTTCCGAGTTCTTGCACGATCCTGCCAATCATGGTCGGTTTCGTGGAAGCGCGCTTGCTTCATCGTGCGAACTGATGTGAGATGGTCGCCATGCAACAACTGACTGAGCTGCGCGAGCTGATCGCGCGCCATGCCGCCGCGGGCAAAGTGCGGACGCTCATCAGCGGTCTCAACGTGAAGGCGGTTCACAAGCCGACGGAGCCCATCCACAGCATCGACGAGCCGGTGTTCGCCGTGATTGCGCAGGGCGCGAAGCGCACGGTGCTGGCCGATCGCGTGTTCGAGTACCGCGCCGGCCACTTCCTGGTCGCATCCGTCGAGTTGCCGGTGACCTCGTGCATCCTGCAGGCGACCGAAAAGACACCGTTCCTCGGCCTTGGCCTGACACTGAAGCCCGAGCTGATCGCATCGATACTGCTCGAAACGTCCTCCACCGATCCCGGCGTGGTCGAGCGCCTCGGCCTCGAGGTGAGCGAGGCGCCTGCCGAGTTATTGGAAGCCGTCGTGCGGCTGCTGCGTTTGCTCGACCGGCCGTCGGACATTCCGGTACTGCGTCCGCTGATCGAGCGCGAAATCGTCTGGCGGCTGCTGTGCAGCGAGCAGGGCGAGATGGTGCGACAGATCGGTCTGGCCGACAGCCGCCTGTCGCGGATCCGGCGGGCCATCCGCTCGATTCGAGAGCGTTATGCCGAGCCGCTCGAGATCGAGGCGCTGGCGAAGCAGGTGGCAATGAGTCCCACGTCGTTTCATCGGCACTTCCGCGCGGCAACCGCGATGAGCCCGCTGCAGTACCAGAAGCAGATCCGGCTGCAGAAGGCGCGCTCACGCGTCATGGCGAACGGCGATGATGTCGCGAAGGTGGGCTTCAGCGTCGGTTACGACAGCCCTTCGCAATTCAGTCGCGAGTACGCGCGCTTCTTCGGCGCGCCCCCGGGACGTGACGCGGCAAGGCTGCGCGCCACCGTGTCTCAGGCCGCGGAAGACTGATTACTGGAGAGTTCTGGCGAAGGTACGGCCGCGCAGCAGCTCGCTCGCGCCGGCGTGCCGCAGCTCGGCAATGAGCGCCGAGATTTCGGCGTCGACGTCGAAATAGACCTCGTCGCTCCAGTCGCAGCCCGGGCAGGGCTGCACCTCTATATCGGCGAGCGAAAGATCCTGGTCGAACGAGACGGCGAGGAGCAGCGGCAGGCGCTCGAACGCCTGGCGCACGCGCCGCTCAATCAAGCCGGGCGATGGCTCTGGGCGCTTCTTTTGAACGGGAGAGGGAAGCGCTTTCATTTTCATCCAGGAGCTGGAGCACCGACCAGAGGAGGAAGACGAGCAGCAGCGCTACTGAAGCGGTGAACACCACCGCCGCATGCAGGCTCGCCCGCAGCAAGCGCAGTGAGAGGCGCAGTGCGGCGGGCAGCATGACGATGCGGCGGCAGCGGCCGGTCAGTTGCCGTACGGTG
>DASQIG010000559.1:0-9142 GCA_035631735.1 Burkholderiales bacterium
GCGCCGCGCGACGCCCCCATGGGTGAGGAAGTTGCCGGCGAGGATGAAGAACGGGATCGCCATGATCTCGAAGCGCTCGATGCCGGTGAAGAGCTTGAGCGCCACCGACTCGATCGGCACCTGCGTCATGGCGAAGAGGAATGCGAGCACCGTCAAGCCGAGCGAGATCGACACCGGCATGCCGGTGAGCATCAGCCCGAAGAGCAGCACGAAGATGATGGTCGCGGTCACCTGACGTTACGACTCACTTCCTTCGCACGTCCTTGGGATGGAGGTCGTCCTTCATCGCGTAAGGCACGAGGTCGACGTCACCGACCTGCTCCATGCCTTCGACGTGCCCGTGGTCGTGGTGCGGCAGCTGCCCCGTGCGCCAGAACGACCACGCCACCTGCAGGAAGCGGAAGCACATCAGGTACGAGCCGCAGGGGACCGCGAGGAACACGATCCACATCGGCGCTTCGAGATCAGGCGAGACCTGGTCGGTGTGCGCGATCTCCCAGACGAACTTGGCGCCGAGCGAGCCGACGATGCCGGTGAAGAGCGCGCCGGCGAGCAGTCCGAAGAACACGAAGCCCGCGCGCGGCTTGTCGGGCAGGCGGTTGACGAGCACGTCGACGCCAACGTGGATGCCGGTGCGCACGCCATAGGCGGCGCCGAACTTCGCCATCCAGATGAACATGTAGATGCAAAGCTCCTGCGCCCAGGAAAGGTTGATCGTGAGGAGCCAGTCCTGGAACGCGGGCCAGGGAATGCCCGAGGCGTAGCGGTGCACCACGGCGACGAAGATCACCGTGGTGGCCGCCCCCATGAGGAAGGCGATCAACCACTCTTCGAGATGGTCGAGCGCCTTCATTGCGGGGTTATAGCTTGGCGGGGTCGAACCCCGTTTCCTTGTAGATCTCCTGGATCAGCGCCTTGCCGATGGTCGGCTCGCTCTCGCGATGCACCTTCAGCAGCGCCTTCTTCCAGGCGTTCTTCTGCTCCGGGGTGAGCGCGAGGATCTCCGTCTTGCCGGTCGCCTTGACCTTCGCGAGCGCCTCGTCGTTCTCCTGCTTGGCGATGTCGTTCGCGTATTTGGTCGCCTCCTGCATCGCCGCGTCCAGCGGGCCGCGCACCTCGGCCGGCAGGCCGTCCCAGAATTTCTTGTTGACGATCACCGCGTACTCGACCACGCCGTGGTTCGAGACCGTCACATACTTCTGCACCTCGTTCATCTTCTGCGTGTAGAGGTTGGACGGCGGATTCTCGGTGCCGTCGACGACTCCTGTCTGCAGCGCCTGGTAAACCTCGGAGAACGCCATCACCTGCGGCGTGGCGCCCAGCGCGCGCATTTGCGCGTCGAGCACTTTCGAGGACTGGATGCGCATCTTCAGGCCGCGGAAGTCGGCCGGCGTCCTGAGCGGCTTGTTCGCGCTCATCACCTTGAAGCCGTTGTCCCAGTAGGCAAGGCCGGTGATCCCCTTGCTCTCGAGCTTCTGGAACAGCGTCTTGCCGAGCTTGCCGCCGGTCACGGCGTGCAGGTCGTCGTAGTTGTCGAAGATATACGGCAGGTCGAAGACCTCGAACTCGCGCGCGCCGAGCGGCCCGAACTTCGACACCGAGGGCGCGAGCATCTGCACGTTGCCGAGCTGCAGCATCTGCATTTCCTCGCCGTCCTTGAAGAGCTGGCTGTTCGGATAGACCTCGACCTTCACGCGTCCCTTGGTGCGCGCCTCGGCGAGCTCCTTGAACTTGAGCGCGCCCTTGCCCTTCGGCGTGTTCTCGGCGACGACGTGGCTGAACTTGATGACGATCGGCTGCTGGGCCTGCGCGGTGCCGAGAACCAGCAGCGCCGCCGCGGCGGCGATGGCAAAGTGATTCATGTTCCCTCCTGTGGCTGTGCGTCGAGGCTATCGGCGAGGGCCGCCGTGTCCTTGACCTGCATCAAATTGCGGCCATCGCGCGGGCGGATCATGCCACGAACCGGAAGAATGCGATGAACGGCCCGGCGCAGCCCGGGCTTCGTCCAGGGCGCTCGGCTACGAGCCCGTCACCACGTCGAGCTTGTTCTCCACCGCCTTGACGCCTTGCACTTTCGCGGCGACCTGACCCGCGCGGTCGCGTTCCTTGACGCTGGGCGTGCTACCCCAGAGCGTCACCACGCCGTCGGCGGCGACGACGTCGATGCCGTGCAGCTTCGCGCCCTCCATCGCGCCAGCGACGCGTCGCGCGAGCTCCTTATCGGGTTCGGACTTCGCTGGCTCCGCGGCGGGCGCTGCAACAGCCTTCGGCAGGGTACTGTCGCCGGCCGGCGCGAGTTTCGGCTTGTCGCCGCCGCATGCGGCGCGGCCGAAGACCGTTGCGAATACGAGTGCTCTCCTCATGGCAACCTCCTTGGTCGAATGCCAAGCGCAGGTTGCCGGGACACCATGGCGTGGCGCGGGCGTTACGATGGCAAAGCAGCGTCGAATTCTGCTAACTGAAAGCGAGATAAGCGGCAGCGAGCGTGCCAAGGAGCGCGACGCCGTGAAATGCTGCCTTCGTCGTGGGCGTCACGTGCATGCCGAAGTCGTGCAGCGAGTGGTACATGCGGTGCAACCCGTGGAACAGGAACAGGCCGATCACCGCGACGATCGCGACCTTGCCGAATCCGTTCTGCGCGAGCACGAGCATGCGCTCGTAGCTCATCGTCTCGCGCGGCAGCAACCCGGTCGGCACGGCGATGCCGGTGATGAAGATGAGCATCGGCCCGATCAGCGCAGAGAGCATCCCGCCCGCGCCGAAGAGTGACCAGAAGATCGGCTTGTTCGAGCGCTTCATACGTGCGCCGCCCACCACAGCAACGCAGAGCACGCGCCGATGGCAGCCACGCCGGCCGCGACAATCGCGCGATCCGGCACCGGCACGCGCGGCAGTGTCTTCGGCATGATCTTGAACCACGTCCAGGCGTGATAGGAGACCAGCACGAAGGCCAGCGCGTGGTACCCAATCGCCCACGGTCGCGACAGCCGCTCGAGCCAGTCTTCGTAGGCCACTTCGCCCTGGCGCAAGCGCGCAAGGCCCACGAGCAGGATTAACGCGTAGATCGTAACAACCACGCAGCTCGCTTCGCGCACCATGTACCAGACGTAGTACGGATTGCGCCGCCACCACCACGCGGTAACCGGACGCTGATAAGTCTTCACTTGCCGCTCCGCGGCGCGAGGAAGCGCAGGAAGTAATCCTTGGTGCTCTCGATCTTGTTCTGATTCACCGCGCGTGCCGGGTCGACGCCCTTGGGGCAGACCTCGGAGCAGTAGCCAACCAGCGTGCAGCCCCAGACGCCGTCCTCGGCGTTGACGAGCTTCATGCGCTCGGCCTTGCCGCCGTCGCGCGAGTCGGCGTTGTAGCGATGCAGCAGCGCCAGCACCGCCGGACCGGTGAACTTGTCGTTGAGCCCGTACTGTGGGCAGGCGGCGTAGCACAGCAGGCAGTTGATGCATTGGGAGTACTGGTAATAGTCCTCCAGTTGCTGCGGCGTCTGCCGGTGCGGCTCGGCGCCGGGATCCGACTTCGGCATGAGCCAGGGCTTGGCCGATTCCAGCTTGCGCAGAAAGTCTGACTGGTCGATCGCCAGGTCGCGCACGATCGGAAAGTGAGTGAGCGGCTCGATGCGCAGCGGTCCCGGGTGGTAATCGCGCAGGAAGGTCTCGCAGCCGAGCGAGGGAATGCCGTTCAGCATCATGCCGCAGCTGCCGCAGATCGCCATGCGGCAGGACCAGCGGAAGGTGAGGCTGCCGTCAATCTCGTCCTTGATGTACTGCAGCCCCTGCAGCACGGTCATGTCGTCGCTGAAGGGCACGTCGTAGCGCTGCAACCGTGGCCCGTCATCGGTCTCAGGGTTGTAGCGCAGGCAATCGATGGCCATCGTTCTCATGTCATCACTGCCTGCTTGCCGGCGCCGCCGTAGTGGCGCAGGCGCGGCGCCGATTTGGTGATGGTCACCGCCTGGTGGTCGATGCGCGGCGCGCCGTCCTCGACATGGTGAGCGAGCGTGTGCTTGAGGAAATTGACGTCGTCGCGCGCCTCGTAGCCGTCGACGCGCTGGTGCGCGCCGCGCGACTCGCGCCGCGCGAATGCCGAATGCGCCATCGCCTGTGCCACCTCGAGCATGAAGCCGAGCTCGATCGCCGTCAGCCACTCGGTGTTGAACGCGCGGCCGTGATCATCGAGCTTGACGCCGCGGCCGTAGCGTTCGCGCAGCTCGGCGAGCTTGGCGCACGCTGCCTTCATGCCGCCGGCATCGCGATAGATGCCGACGCCGGCTTCCATCGCGTCGCGCATCTCGTCGCGTAGCCTTGCGACGCGCTCGCCCCGCTCGGCGTTGAGCATGGACGCGAAGCGCGCAGCCGATGTCTCGGCCGCGTGGCGCATATCGCGTACCGGGCGCGCGGCGCACGCGTATTCGGCAGCGGCGTCGCCCGCGGTGTGGCCGAAGACGAGGATCTCGACGAGGGAGTTCGAGCCCAAGCGGTTCGCGCCATGGATGCCGACACTCGCGCATTCGCCGGCGGCGTACAGCCCGCGAAGCGGCGTCTCGCAGCGCACGTTCGTATAGATACCGCCCATCGTGTAGTGCGCGGCCGGGCAGACTGGGATGGGCTGCTTCACCGCATCGATGCCGGCGAAGGTCTTCGCCGCGTCGGTGATCAGCGGCAGCCGCTCATGGATCTTCTTCGCGCCGAGATGCCTCAGGTCGAGGTGCACCGCCGGGCCCTGCGGCGTGGCGATGGTGCGGCCTTTCTGCAGCTCCTGCCAGAACGCCTGCGAGAGCCGGTCGCGCGGCCCGAGCTCCATCGCTTTCGCGCGCGGCCAGGGATCGACCGGGCCCAGGCCGTAATCCTGCAGGTAGCGATAGCCGTCCTTGTTGACGAGGATTGCGCCTTCGCCGCGGCACGCTTCGGTCATGAGGATCCCGGTGCCCGGGAGGCAGGTCGGGTGCCACTGCACGAACTCCATGTCGCGCAGCGGCGCGCCGTGGCGAAAGGCAAGCCCCATGCCATCGCCGGTGACCGTGCCGGCGTTGGTGTTCTGCCGATATACGCGGCCCGCGCCACCGGTGGCCAGGATCACTGCGGCGCACTCGATGAGCAGGAACTCGCCGCTCGCAATATCGATCGCCAGCACGCCGCGCACGCGGCCATCGTCGACGATGAGGTCGGCGCAGAAGTATTCGTCGAAGCGCCGGATCTGCGGATATTTCAGCGATGTCTGGAAGAGCGTGTGCAGGATGTGGAAGCCGCTGCGATCGGCGGCGAACCAGGTGCGCTGGATCGACATGCCGCCGAAGAAGCGCGTATTGATCGCGCCATCGGCCTTGCGGCTCCACGGGCAGCCCCAGTGCTCGAGCTGCACGAGCTCGGCGGTGCAGCGGGCAACGAAGTAATCGACGACATCCTGGTCGCAGAGCCAGTCGCCGCCGGAAACGGTGTCGTTGAAGTGCTGCTCGAGGCTGTCATCGTCGCGCGTCACCCCCGCTGCGCCGCCCTCGGCCGCCACCGTGTGGCTGCGCATCGGCAGCACTTTGGAGACGAGCGCGACGCTAAGGCGCGTATCGTGTTCCGCAGCCGCAATCGCGGCGCGCAGGCCCGCGCCACCGGCGCCTACCACGACGACATCGGCCTTCGCCGAGCGCATTCAGCTTTTCGTCACCGTGAGGAGCTGGTACAGGCCGCCGAACGAGGTGCGCTTCGTAACGCTGGCCACGGCACCGGCCGGGAACCATTCGCTGATCTCGTGGTGCCAGAGATCCATGGCGAAAGGTTCGAGCGTCCGCAGGATCGCGACCATCGGCAGATAGAGCGGATTCGTGCGCCGGGGTCGGTGGTAGTCGACGATGACGAGCCGGCCGCCTGGCTTCACGACGCGTAGCGCCTCGCTGATCGTGCGGCGGCGCACATCCTCGGGCTGCTCGTGCAGCAGGAAAAACAGCAGCGCGCGGTCATACGCGCCGGTAGCGACGTCGAGGGCCGAGCTGTCGCCCTGGATCAGGCCAACGCGCGGATCGCCCGGAAGCTTGCGCGCCAGGTTGTCGAGCTGCACGCGCAGGATGTCGACGACGTCGAGACTGCCGCCGGTGGTGAGCCGCGCGCGCAGGCGGTTCGTCAGGTCGCCATAGACGCACGCAATCTGGAGCGTCCGACCATCAAGTCGCGCACCAAGCGCATCGAGCGCGGCGTCGCGCAAGGCGCCGAAGTTGCCCCACAGGATGAGGTTGACGAGCCATTGGCGCTCGAAAAGCCGCACTGCGTTCGGATGGACGTACGCCCACCAGTACGTCTGGGCCAGATAGCGGGGGACTGAGATTGACTCGACGGCACGGTCCACGGAGCGATCCTCCCTTGCGATTAACCCTAGGGATTGTGCGAACCGCCCCCGCCGCCGATTTGACCTGAATCAAGAAGGGGCGCTCGCGCGCCCGGAATCGGAATTTTCCGAGCGCGCTACTTGGCCGCGAGCACCCGATCGACTGCGGTCCTGAGCTCTGCGTCGGAGCCCGAGAACTTCATGTGGCCCGTGCCATCCTTCAGCTTGGTGACGAGCGCGGCGGCCGCGCCTTTGTCGTCCTTGTACTTCGCGGCGATGTCCTTGAACCCTGGCCCGAGCTTCTTCTTGTCCATATCGTGGCAGTTGAAGCAGCCCTTCGCCTTGAGGACGTCGGATTGCGCATGGACCGCGCCGCTTGCGGCTGCGGCGCCGACGGCAATCGCGATCAGCAGAGACTGCATGTCATCTGTAGTCTCAGCGCTCATCCAGGACATGTCCACGCCCGTGCACACGCTATTTGACCTGGATCAAATCGGGTTTGCGCCCCCTGACCCAGCATGGAACACGATGATTCCAGCTCGCCGATCGATAACACGGTGCTCGGCGCTACTTATCATCGTGTTTGCGTGTTGCCCGCTTGCCGGGAGTGCCGGCGAGGGCGCAGGGGAGCAAGCGAGCCAGGAAAGCATTCATCCCAGCAACAACGCTGATCTGTGGCGGCAGGTGCGCTCGGGTACCCCTCAAACAACGAAAGTGCATGGCGTTGAAGCCGGGGTGCTGATCCAGAGCCGTGGCGAGACCTGGCGCGAGCTGCGCCCGCCGCTCGCCATGCTCGCCGGCGTGCTGCTCGCGCTTTCGCTGTCGGCATTGACCGCTTTCTATCTCTGGCGCGGACCCATCGAAACCGAGGCGGCAGCCACCGGGCGCTTGATCGAGCGCTTCGATTTGGCCGATCGCGTCGCGCATTGGGCGATGGCGATCAGCTTTGTCGTGATGGCCGCGACCGGCATGGTCTTGAGCTTCGGCAAGTATGTCCTTCTCCCGCTCGTCGGCTATACGCTCTTTTCCTGGGTCGCGATGACGTCGAAGAACGTCCATAACCTTCTCGGGCCGGTGTTCCTGCTGAGCCTCGGATATTTCATCGTCCGCTACGTGAAGGACAGTCTGCCGCGGCGCTACGACATCGACTGGCTGCGGAAGTTTGGCGGCATGTTTTCGCGCCAGCATGTGCCGTCCGGTCGGTTCAATGCCGGCGAGAAGACCTTGTTCTGGGGTCTTGTCTGCGGGTTCAGCATCGTCTTGTGCGCCTCGGGGCTCGTGCTCGACTTTCCGAACATGGGACAAGGCCGCAGCATCATGCAGGATGCGAATATCATCCATTTCTGCATCGCAGTCCTCGCGATCGCGGCAGCGCTCTTCCATATCTATCTCGGGACCATCGGCGTGAAGGGTGCCTACGCGGCGATGCGCGGCGGTGTAGTGGATGAGACCTGGGCACGTGAGCACCACGAGATCTGGTACGAAGAAGTGAGAAGCGGCAAGGCGCGTCAGCACTTCGTCGCGCTGCCCGGCGTGTCGAAGAGCGTGGCGAGCTAAGGCAAGCTCATGGAGCACTCGCGGCAATGGTCAAGACGCGATGTCTGGTTGCGCAAGCTCGTTTATCCCGGCCACACCATTCCCACCGCTGCCGCGCCGGCCCTCGTCGCGGCCGGTCTCGCGGTCCACGATGAAGTCTTCAGGGCGACGCCCGCGCTGCTCGCGTTCTTCGCCGGCTGGCTGGTCCAGCTCGGCGGCGTGCTGGTCGACAACTACCAGAACCTGGTTGAGCAGCCCGAAGACCGCGAGCATCCGGAACTGGTGTGGGCTTTGAGATCGGGGCTGTTGACGCTGCCGGGATTGAGGGCCGTTACCTGCGCTTGCTACGCCCTCGCGCTTGCCGCAGGGGCTTTTCTGCTGAACCTCGCCGGCTTTGGGGTGCTGCTCATAGGTCTCGCTAGCATCGCGGCGAGCTGGGCGTATTCGGCTGGACCGTTTCCGATCGGCAGGCGCGGTCTTGCCGATCCGCTTTTCTTTCTGTTCTTCGGCGTGGTATCGGTGGTCGGCGTCTATTACGTGCAGGCTGCGCCCGCGCGCGGAGCGATGCTGACCTCCGGGCTGATCCGAGAGGCATTGCCCCTCGCCGCGTTCGCCCTGGGCGTGCCGCTCGGCGCGCTCACGACCAACATTCTCATTATCGACGACATCCGTGACCGCGAGTTCGACGCGGTGAAAGGCAAGCTCACGCTCGCCGTGCGCTTCGGCAAGGAGTACAGCCGGGTCGAGTTCGCCGCGCTCCTTGCCATTGCGTATCTTTCGCCGTTTTGGCTGCTCTCGACCTTCGGGTTCAGCGCCTGGGTGCTGCTGCCCCTCGTGACCGCGCCTTACGCCGCCTACATTGCGCGCGCCGTCTTCACCCTCGATCGCTACGCCGACCTGGTACCGATGACGCCGCGTGCGGGACGGCTGCTGGTCGCCTATTCGGTCCTGCTCGCCATAGGCGTCGCCATGCGGACTGCGCCCTAATGCAGGAACACACACAGCGCCGCGCGCTGTTGCTCGCTGCCGCCGGTTTCGCCGCCGGCATACTGGCCGCGGCGGCGGTCGGATATGGCATGCATGCGACGAGCACCAACGAATTTTGCAGCAGCTGCCACGCCGATAACGCAGTGAAGGAATGGCGCGAGTCCGTCCATTACCGTAATAGCGCCGGCTTCGTAGCCGGCTGTGCCGATTGCCATCTGCCGCAAGCCGTGGGCCCGAAGATCCTGCGCAAGGCCAAGGGGGCGACGCTCGAGGTGTGGGCGCATTTCACCGGCGT
>DASQIG010000560.1:0-5581 GCA_035631735.1 Burkholderiales bacterium
CGTTCGCCAGCTCGACCACCGAGAGCGCCTGCTGCAGCGAGAGCTCGGGGGCGGTGCCGGTGTCGAACTGCAGCTTGACGATCTTGTACGACTCTTCGGCGGTGGCGAGCGTCTGTCGCGTCACTGCGAGCTGCTCATCGAGTGCGAGCAGCGCGAGGTACTGGTCGGCGACCTGAGACACGAGCAGGATCTGCGCGGCGCGCCGCGCTTCGCCGCTCGCAAAGTACTGCTCGAGCGCGGCGTCGCTGAGGCTGCGCAGGCGACCGAAGAAGTCGAGCTCCCAGCTCGCCTGGACTCCCGCCTCCCACTGTCTGCGCACCGGGACGCTATTGGTCGGCGTACGCGAGGCGGACTCGTCGGCAAAGGCCGCCACGGTCGGCAACAGCGCCGAGCGCTGGATGCGGTACTCCGCCTGCACCTGCTGTACGTTCAGCGCGGCGACGCGCAGGTCGCGATTGTTGGCAAGCGCGATCTCGACCAGCCGCTGCAGGCGTGCATCCTTCAGGAAATCACGCCAGCCGAGATCGGCTGCCGGCGTGCCGCCGGAAACGTCCTTATATGCCGGACCCGTCGGGTAGTTTGAGGCGACCGGCGCGGCCGGCCGCTCGTACTTCGGCGCCATCGACGTGCAAGCGCCGAGCGCCAGCGCGCATGCCGCGATCAGCGAGCGATTCATGCCGCGGCCTCGGCTGGAGTGGCGCGTTCGCGCACCAGCAGGCGGCTCACCACGACGAAGAACATCGGAATGAGGAAGATCGCCAGGAACGTGGCGGAGAGCATGCCGCCCAGCACGCCGATGCCGATCGCGTTCTCGCTCATCGAGCCTGCGCCGCGCGCGATGGCGAGCGGCAGCACGCCCAGGCCGAAGGCGAGCGAGGTCATGATGATCGGCCGCAGCCGCAGCTGCGCCGCCTCGAGAGCGGCGTCGAGCACGGATTTCCCCTGCTCGTGCAGCTCGCGGGCGAACTCGACGATCAGGATCGCGTTCTTCGCGGAGAGACCGATCGTGACGAGCATTCCCACCTGGAAATAGACGTCGTCGGGCAGGCGGAACAAGGTCGCGGCGACGAGCGCGCCGAGCACGCCGAGCGGCACGCCGAGGATCACGGAGAGCGGGATCGCCCAGCTTTCGTAGAGCGCCGCAAGGCACAGGAACACCACGATCACGGAGAGCGCGTAGAAGTACGGCGCCTGGTTGCCGGCCTGGATCTGCTGCAGCGAGATGCCGGTCCACTCGTAGCCGATGCCGGCCGGCAGCTGGCCCGCGAGCTTCTGCATCGCCGCCATCGCCTGGCCGAGGCTCTGGCCCTGCGGCGCGAGGCCCTGGATCTCGATCGCGGGCAGGCCGTTGTAGCGCTCGAGCTTCGGCGGCCCGTAGGTCCACGAGCCCTTGGCGAGCGAGGAGAACGGCACCATGGTGCCCTTCGAATTGCGCACGTAGAGGTCGTTCACGTCCTCGGGGTTCATGCGGAACGGCGCATCGGCCTGCACGTACACCTTCTTGATGCGGTTGTCGGTGTCGAGGAAGTTGTTGACGAAGCGCGAGCCCCACATCACCGAGAAGGTCTGGTCGACGTCGGTGAGCGCGACGCCGAGCGTGGCGGCCTTTTCGCGGTCGATATCCATCTTGTAGGTCGGGTTGTCTTCCAGCCCGACGGCGCGGACCTGCGCCAGGTTGGGATCGCGCTTCGCCGCGGCGAGGAGCTGGTTGCGTGCCTGCATGAGCTTTTCATGGCCCACGCCGCCGACGTCCTCGAGCATGAAGTCGAAGCCCGCGGCGGTGCCGAGGCCGCGGATCGGCGGCGGGTTGACGGCCACGATGGTCGCGTCCTGGTACGAAGCGAAGTGCGCGTTGATGCGATTGACCAGCGCCTGGGCGGTGCCCGCCGCGCCGCTGCGCTGTCCCCAGTCCTTGAGGCGCACGAACACCATGCCCTGGCTCTGGCCGCGGCCGGCGAAGTTGAAGCCGTTGATCTGGAAGTTCTGGTCCACGACGCGCGTCTCGTCCTGCATGAGATAGGTGCTGACGTCGTCGAGCGCCTGCTGCGTGCGCACGAACGCCGCGCCCGGCGGCGTCTGCACCTGCACGAAGAGATACCCCTGGTCCTCGACCGGCAGGAACGAGCTCGGCAGGCGCATGAAGAGCAGGCCGGCCGCGGCGATCACCGCCGCGTAGATGACGAACCAGCGGCCGGCGCGGCCGATGACGTGCCGCACGCCATGGAGATAGCCGCGGCGGGCGTGGTCGAAGCCGGCGTCGAAGCCGCGCGCGAACCGCCCCTTCTTCGTCGGCCTGAGCAGCGTCGCACACAGCGCCGGCGTCAGCGTGAGGGCGACGAATACCGACAGCAGCATGGCGGCGGCGATCGTCAGCGCGAACTGCCGGTAGATGGCGCCCGCCGTACCACTCGAGAAGGACACCGGTACGAACACCGCGGCGAGCACCAGCGCGACGCCGACCAGCGCGCCGCTGATCTGGCTCATCGCTTTCTTGGTCGCCTCGCGAGGCGACAGGCCTTCATCGTGTATCACCCGCTCGACGTTCTCCACCACCACGATGGCGTCGTCGACCAGCAGACCGATGGCGAGCACCATGCCGAACATCGAGAGCGTGTTGATGCTGAAGCCCAGCGCCGCCATCAGGCCGAAAGTGCCGAGCAGCACCACCGGAATGGTCACCGCTGGAATGACCGTCGCGCGCCAGTTCTGCAGGAAGAGGAACATCACCAGCACGACGAGCGCGATGCCTTCGAGCAGTGTCTTCACCACTTCCTGGATCGAGATCCTTACGAACGGCGTGACGTCGTTCGGATAGACGACCTTGAGGCTCGGCGGGAAGTACTTCGAGAGCTGGCCGACCTTGGCGCGCACCGCATTCGCCGTCTGCAGCGCGTTCGCGCCGGTGGCGAGCTGGATGCCGATGCCCGCGGCAGGCTGGCCGTTCCACTTGTTGTCGACGTTGAAGCTCTCGGGGCCGAGGGCGACGCGCGAGACGTCGCGCAGCCGCACCTGCGAGCCGTCCGGCAGCACCTTGAGCAGGATGGCGCCAAAGTCTTCCGGCGTACGCAGCAGCGTCGCCTCGGTGATGGTGGCGTTCAACTGCTGCGTGGCCGGCGCCGGATTGGCGCCGAGCTGGCCGCCGGAGACTTGCACGTTCTGTGCCTGGATCGCGGTGGTGACGTCGAGCGGCGTGAGCTGGTAGTTGGTGAGCTTGGTGGCGTCGAGCCAGATACGCATCGCGTACTGCGTGCCGAAGATGTTGAGGTTGCCGACGCCGTTGATGCGGCTGATAGGATCCACCACGTTCGACACGATGTAGTTCGCGATGTCGAACTTGGTCATGTTCTTGTCCGACGAGACGAAGCCGACCACCATCAGGAAGGAGCTCGTCGACTTGGTGACGCGAATGCCCGTCTGCTGCACCTGCTGCGGCAGGAGCGGCACCGCGAGCTGCAGCTTGTTCTGCACCTGCACTTGCGCGATATCGGGGTCGGTGCCCGGCGCGAAGGTGAGGGTGGTCGTCGACTGGCCGGTGTCGTCGCTTTGCGAGTCCATGTAGATGAGGTGGTCGATGCCGCTCATCTGCTGCTCGATCACCTGCACCACGGTGTTCTCGACGGTCTGCGCCGAGGCGCCCGGATAGGTCGTGCTGATCTGCACCGTCGGCGGCGCGATCGGCGGCACCTGCTCGATCGGCAGCCCGAGGATCGAGAGCCCCCCGGCCAGCATGATGAGTAGCGCGATCACGATCGCGAAGATCGGGCGCTCGATGAAGAACTTGGGCATGGCTTCAGTTCGCCGCGGTGGTGATGTTGGGAGCTTGCGGCGCCGCAGGCGCCTGCGCCGTTGCGGGCGCCTCTACCGGGCGCACCGTCGCGCCGGGCTGCGCCTTCTGCGTGCCGGCGACGATCACGCGATCGCCGTCGGCGAGGCCGCCCTCGACCACCCATTGATTGCCGAAGGTGCGGTTCGCCTGGATCACGCGCTGCGCGACCTTGTTGTCGGAACCGACCACCAGCGCCGTCGCCTGCCCCTTCGCGTCGCGGGTCACGCCCTGCTCGGGCACGAGCATCGCCTGGTCGTTCACACCCTGCTCGATGCGCGCGCGCACGAACATCCCGGGCAGCAGCACATGGTCCGGATTCGGAAACACCGCGCGCACCGTGACCGAGCCGGTGCCCTGATCGACCGTGACGTCGGTGAACTGCAGCTTGCCGGCGAGCGCGTACTGCGTACCGTCCTCGAGGAACAGCGTGACTCTGGCGTCGCCGCCGCCGTTCGCCTTGAGCTTGCCGCTCGCGAGGTCGCGCCGCAGCGCGAGTCCCTGCGCGCTCGACTGGTTGAGATCGACGTAGATCGGGTCGAGCTGCGTCACGGTCGTGAGGAGCGTCGCCTGGCTCGCCTGCACATAGGCGCCCGGCGTGACCTGCGAAATGCCGATGCGCCCGGCAATCGGCGACACGACGCTGGTGTAGCCGAGGTTGAGCGTCGCCTGCTGGACCGCGGCTCTTGCGAATGCCAGGTCGGCGGCGGCCTGCCCCTGGGCGGCGACCGCGTTGTCGTAGTCCTGCTTGCTGACGCCGTTGCCACCGATGAGGATCTTGTAGCGCTCGGCGAGCGCGGTCGTCGAAGCAAGGTTGGCCTGCGCCTTTTGCGCGGTTGCCCTGGCGCTATCGAGCGCCGCCCGATACGGGGCGGGATCGATCTGGTAGAGCGGCCCTGCCGGCTTGACGTCGGTGCCCTCGGTGAACTCGCGCTTGAGCACGATGCCGTCCACCCGCGCGCGCACTTGTGCGACGAGAAACGGCGAGGTGCGTCCCGGCAGATCGGTCGTCACCGGCACCGCCTGGCGATGCACGGCGAGCACGGTCACTTCGGGCGGCTGCGCGGGCGCCGCCGCCTGCTTTGCCTGTACGCAGGCGCCCAGCAGCACGGGCATGCCGAGCAGCGCAATGCGCTGCAACCGCTGATACATGTGAAACCCCTTGGTCGATGAAGCAGGCCGCAGTCTCGGACGCTCGCGTCGCCGGACGATTTCGACGCCGGCGATTGGAGTTACAGCTGTAAGGTGGCTGAAAAGATGAAGGACCTCCCCACACCAGACGCCGCCAAGGGGATGGGTGAAGCGCGCTGGACTGCGGTGGAGAGGTCCGGAGGCGATGATGCTGGACGCCGGTCTCGCGCGTGCAATCGATTTCGCAGCGGCCTGATGGTCCGCGGCACGCATTTCCCAACCATGGCCGGGCGCGCTACGCTTGCAACGCACCGGCCGGCGCCAATTTCGAGTATCGTAATCATCGAGGCGCCATCGGCCCCGCACGGCGATGATCCCAACTGAACCGATCGGCAGCATCCCGAGGCCCGCCGGTCTCATCGAGCAAGTCGCAAAGAGCGGCGGTGACGACCCGAATCTCGCGCCCCTCTATGACGCCGCGGTGCGAGACACCATCGAGCGCTTCGAGGCCACCGGCTCTCCGGTGGTGACCGACGGCGAGCAATGGAAGTATCACAACTTCGCGACCTACTGCGTGCATGGCCTCGGCAACACGGCTCCGGACGGATTCACGATCGCGTTCGCAGA
>DASQIG010000561.1:0-3133 GCA_035631735.1 Burkholderiales bacterium
AGCTCGACGAGTCCGCCACCGCAGTGATCGGCGGCGTGCGGCTCGATGCGAACGGAAGCCTGTTCTTCATGCGCCGCGCGGCGGCCGAGAACACGCTCAAGCTCTACCGGCGCGACGCCCAAGGCACTGAGACGCTGCTCGTCGATCCGGACGACTGGCAGAAGGAGAACGCAAGACCGCACGCCATCAACTATTTCGCGCCGTCGCCCGACGGCCGGCTGGTGGCGGTGGGGGTCTCGGCGGCGGGCTCGGAGGAGGCGTCGATCCATGTAGTGGAAACCGCCACGCGCAAGCGCATCGGCGAGCCGATCAGCCGCGCCCAGTACCCGCGCTTGAGCTGGCGGCCCGATTCGCGCTCGTTCTTCTACCTGCGCGAGCAGGAGCTCAAGCCGGGCATGCCGGCGACGCAGAAATACCAGTACGAGCGCACCTACCTGCACGTCGTCGGCAAGCCGGCGAGCGCCGATGCGCTGGTGGCCGGACCCGACGTATCGCCGCGCATGGAAGTGCGGCCGGAATACCAGCCGTGGGTGTTCGCCGATCCCGGCTCGCGCTTCGCCGTCGCCTATGTAGCGAACGGCGACCAGCGCGACATCGCGCTCTATGCGGCGCCGCTCGTCACGGCCGGCAAGCCGGGGACGCCGTGGGTGCGCGTGTGCGACTTCACGGACAAGGTCACCGCGTACGCGGTGCACGGCGACGACATCTATCTGCTGAGCTATCGCGACAGCCCGCGCTTCTCGGTGCTGCGCACGTCGCTCAGCGCGCCGGATATGGCCAAGGCCAGCACCGTGGTGCCGGCATCCGACCGCGTGCTGGTGCGCATCGTGGCCGCGAAGGACGCGCTCTACCTCGAGGCGCGCGACGGCACGCTGAAGCGCCTCATGCGCCGATCGTGGGGAGCGAGCGGCGCAGTAGACGTGGCATTGCCGCGCGAAGGCGCCGTGCAGCTCATGGCGTGGCGCGCAGAGCGCGACGGCGCCATCTTCGGCCTCACGGCGTGGACGCGCGCGCTGGAGATCTATGCCGTAAACCGCGCGGGCAAGGTGACGAACACCGGCCTGCAGCCGCTCGGGCCATACGACGCCCCGCAGGGGCTGGTCGCCACCGAGGTGAAAGTGAAGAGCCACGACGGTGCGCTGGTGCCGCTCTCGATCATCCATCGTGCCGATCTCAAGCTCGACGGCTCGAACCCGGTGATCCTCAGCGGCTACGGCTCGTACGGCATCACCTCGGAGCCGTATTACCAGGCGACGCGCCTTGCGTGGCTGGAGCGCGGCGGCGTCTACGCCGTGGCCAACGTGCGCGGCAGCGGCGTCTACGGCCAGGACTGGTATCTCGCTGGCAGGAAGGCGACGAAGCCCAACACCTGGAAGGACCTCATCGCCTGCGCCGAATACCTGATCGCGCAGAAGTACACGACCAAAGAGCACCTTGGCATCCTCGGCGGCAGCGCCGGCGGCATCACCGTCGGGCGCGCCATGACCGAGCGGCCCGATCTCTTCGCCGCCGTCGTGCCGGTCGTCGGCGCGCTCGACATGATCCGCGCCGAGGTCACCGCGAACGGCGTGCCGAACATCCCCGAGTTCGGCACCGTGAAGAAGGAAGACGAGTTCCGGGCGCTGCTTGCGATGAGCAGCTACCACCACGTGAAGGACGGCGTCGCCTATCCGGCGGTGCTCCTCATCCACGGCGTCAACGACCCGCGCGTCGACTGGTGGCAATCCGCCAAGATGGCGGCGCGGCTGATCGCGGCGACGAACTCCGGCAAGCCGATCCTGCTCGACCTCGACTTCGACGCCGGCCATGGCGTCGGCAGCACCAAGCTGCAGCGCCAGCGCATGGCGGCGGACTACTACGCCTTCCTCTCCTGGCAGACCGGCCACCCGGACTTCCAGCGCCAGCAATAGAAAAGAGCGCGCTTTTCGTCTGCGCGCCCGGCGCAGGCGGCCACATGAGCGACGCGCAGATGCTGCGCAGCGCCGCGGCGCTCGAGCCGCTCGGTATCGAGGTGGTGCGCTTCAATTTCGGCTATCGCGAGCGCGGCTCGCGCCGCCCGGATCCGATGCCCGAGCTGCGCGCGCGCTACGAAACCGTGGTGGCCGAAGCACGCAAAAACCTCGGCAAGCGGCCGCTCATCATCGGCGGCCGCTCGATGGGCGGCCGCGTTGCTACCATGCTTGCCGCCGACGGCTTCGCCTGCGACGCGCTGCTCCTCTTCGCCTATCCGCTGCACCCGGCCGGCCAGCCCGAGAAGCTGCGCGACGCGCACCTCCCGCGCATCCGCGTCCCGGTGCTCTGCTTCAACGGCACGCGCGACGCCCTCTGCCGCCGCGACCTCATGGAGCGCGCGCTGCGAAACGTAACCGCGCCGTGGCGCATGCACTGGATCGAAGGCGCCGACCACTCGCTGAAGGGCGACAAGGTGATGACGGAAATCACCGCCGCGGTTGGCGACTGGCTGCCCGGCGTTCATCCCGTGGCGTAAGGGGCCCGTGGCTCTTAGCTATGATAGACGGCGCGTCTTCTGCGGATTTCACGTTTAGATGGCGGTAAAAATGGCACATCCATTTCACATCGCGCTGATCTATCTGCTCTGTGTCGGAGCCGCTTGGTCACAGTCGTCGTCACCATCCAGCATGGTCGTGTTCGCTTCAATCCGCGAGCCCGCCTCCGGTACGACTTTGGTAAAGCGGGCGGACTATGTTTCATTCGCGGTGACCGTAACTAGTTCCGAATCGGATTTCGTCAGTCGCGTAAGACTCCTTGGCGAAGCAAGGAATGTAGTAACCGGAGCCCTTGCCAAACAGGGCGTACGTTTCGAGACCGGCCCAACCTATCTGTCACTCGACCAACCAAGCTCCAGTTCCACGTTCAGTTCGGGGCTGGGTTATAACCGTCCCAATGAAGCCGTCGTGAACGTGCTCGTGCCAGTCGCAAAGTCTGGTGACGATCTATTCGATGCGAGCTCCAGAGTGGCGAGCAATCTGGCCAAGATCCAGCTTCCGGCCCGAACATCGTTGCGCTATTCATCTTTCCGTTTGGCCGTGGAAAACCCGGAGCGCTATAGAAAAGGGCTGATCACGAAGATCGCCGAGGAGGTCACGACCATGAAAGCAGCGATGCACTCTAA